>CAMOXW010000049.1 GCA_946629405.1 uncultured Ruminococcus sp. | reverse complement strand
TTTTTTCTTGCACTTTGACAACTAAAAATTGGCTTTTAAAAGCTGTATAAAGCCAATTTTTAGTTGTTGAGCAGACATTAATAAATTGAAAGATTTTTTCAGGAGTGATAATATGAATACTATTTTTATTGTCGGCGCTATGCCCTCAGAGCTTGTTGATATAAGAAGGACTCTCGGAGAGGCTGAGATAAAGCATATTTCCGGATTCGACTACCATATCAGCAGCTACCGAGGAAAGACCATCGTCAACGCCTGCAGCGGTATCGCTAAGGTAAACGCTGCGCTTTGTGCTCAGATCGCTATTGATAATTTCAAGCCCGACTGCGTTATAAATGCAGGTATAGCCGGCGGTATGAACAGCGCTGTCAGGGTCTGCGACGTCGTTATCTCAACAGAAGTCCTTCCCCACGATCTCGACCCGCATTTCCTCAAGGACTATCCCCCATACTGCGGCGTTTTTCCAGCCGACGAAAAGCTTATCGAAGCTGCTGAAAAATCCTGTGCTGAGTTCTCAGTGAACAGCTTCCGCGGCAGGATAGTCTCCGGTGAGGCTTTCATCACAAGCAGCGAGGTCAAGTCTGATATCCAGAGCCGTTTCTCCCCGTATGCAGTTGATATGGAGAGCGCTGCCGTTGGTCACTGCTGCTATCTGAACTCCATACCATTCGCAAGTGTCCGCTGCATCTCCGACAACGCTGATGACGAGGGCGCAATGTCCTTTGATGAATTTGAAAAGATCGCGGCTAAAAGAGTTGCCGAGATCGTACTCAGAATGACAGAATTACTTTGAGGTGATAACTATGAAACACAAACCAGCAGCTCTTACTGCACTTCTGCTTTCAGCACTGTTTCCGGCTGCACTGAGCTCCGCCGCCGATGCTGAGACCTATGAGCCTACTCTTTATTTCCGTACAGAAGCCGCTGAGAACGTTACCTCACTTCCGACCGGAAGACTCTACCTGAACCGCAATAAGTTCCCGGACGGCGCTAAGATCACTGCCGGCGCATACTATCTTGACGAGCCAAAGGCTACGAATATGTTATATGCTAAATGGCAGTGCGACAGCGATTCCGTCCGCCTCACAAACCTCACTGATCCCATTACAGCGGCCGGAGCCTGCCCATATTCAAAGTGGACGTCCCCTTCTGCTATAAATCTCAAATTCATCGAAGAAGACAACTATATGGCGGTCAGCTACCCTTCAACTGTCTCATCTCCGCTCGCAGTTACCGGCGAATCAACAGACAGCTATCCGCTCGCCTGCTTCGATATCGAGCTCCCTGCTGACATCCCTTCAGGGCGCTATGAGGTATACTTCCGTCAGGGCGATATGGGCGATATCTCAAGCGCCTCATATGCTAATCCGATACGCGATATACGTCCCTCCGGCGATCACGCTCCCAGTCTGTTTATCGGCGTTTCTGACCGCGACCTCGGCGATGTGAATAACTCAGGGAAGCTCGAGGCTACCGACGCTTCAAAGGTACTTGTTGCCTATACATTCCTTTCCTCGGGCGATCCAAGCGGTCTTACCATTGAGGAAGAGCTCGCCGCAGAGGTAAACGGTGACGGCCTTATCACTGCTTCCGACGCCTCACAGATACTTATAATGTACGCTGACAGTTCATACTGACCTCTTGACAATTCTTTATAAATAAGATATAATGTTGTTATAAATTTTTGTACAGAAAAGAGGTCTGCATATGGACTCAAAAGCTATGCACAGGATAAGCTACGGACTGTACGTCGTCACTGCCTTCATGGACGGTCAGGATAACGGCTGTATCACAAATACCGTCTGTCAGGTCACTTCTAAGCCTAATCGTATAAGCGTTACAATCAACAAGAGCAATTTCACCCACGAAATGATCCAGAATACCGGCAAGTTCAATGTTTCCGTCATAAGCCGTAGTGCCGGTTTCAGCCTGTTCAAACGATTCGGCTTTCAGACCGGCAGGGATGTCGATAAATTTGCCGGATTCACAAGCTTCAGCCGCTCAGTTGACGGCAGAGCATTCGTCACCGAGGGAACTAACGCATGGCTCGAAGCTAAGGTCGTCATGAGCCTCGATCTCGGCACGCATACAATGTTCATCGCCGATGTTACTGATATGCAAGTCCTGAGCAGTGAGCCCTCATGCACCTATGAATACTACCTCAGCGATATCAAGCCCAAGCCGCAGGCAGTCGGAAAAACTCCCGACGGTCAGACTATCTGGCGCTGCACGATATGCGGTTATGAGTACGTCGGAGAGGAGCTTCCCGATGACTTTATCTGTCCGATATGCAAGCATCCCGCCTCCGATTTCGTGAAGGTCTGAGTATTATCAGAGATCTGCCGCTGCAGAATACAGAAGCTTCATCAAAGCAGCTATAAAAGGTATCAACAAACAGGCTGATGTACGATCGTGCATCAGCCTGTTATCATATTATTGTGAAACCTCCGCAGGAATAATTCCCGCGAAGGTTTCTGACAGCAGAATCCTGCTATATCTTTACACCTCTCGATTTCAGATACTCCGGAAAGGTCATAGTATTCTCACCTGATATCGCGGCATAGTATGTCAATATCATAGACGCATCGCCGGCCTCTATCCTGCCGCTGCGGTTGACGTCGCAGACATATATATCGTCCTCTGTCACATCACGCCCATTGTCTGAAAGGTCGGCATACAGCACAAGCAGCAAGGACGCATCAGAAGCAATAACTATTCCGTTATTGTCAAGGTCTCCTATGTTCAGCCCGGGCTGCTGCGGAGCTGTGGTAGTTGAGGATGTCGTAGTATTTTTTGTAGCAGATGAGGTTGCGGTGACGGTAGTTGTGGCAGAAGATCTGGCAGTGGTTACTGTGGAGGTCGTAGTAGTGGAAGTTGTCGTTGTGACAACTTCTGAGATCACTGATATGCCTCCATCTTTCAGAGAGCTGATGATCTGTTCCTGCATGAGTGCCCCCTGCTCATCTTCCTCGTAGTTCATAAAAACGTCACCGGTTTTGCTGTTCTCCTCAAAAACTACTCTTACAAAATAGTCAGTGTCCTCCTCCGGAAGTACAGAAGGTATTTTCATGTCAAGCGTAAACAGAATACCGTCCTTTCCGTCGTTATATCCTGACGAAGCGGTAACGAATACTCCGTTTTCAAGCTCGGTCTGCTCGCACGCCATACCCTTTATCGCAGCACCCTTAGTCAGTATCTCTCCGTCAGCATTTTTCACCGGCGTAAGAGCGCTGTCCCAGTAAACATGAAAGCCCAGAGCGGAATACTTTCCTTCAGTTCCTGAAACTGAAATGCTGAGAGTCTGCACCTTGCCCGCCTCAGCTTCTTCATGCGTTAAGGTGAACCTTTCAACAGTTATCGCTGCCTTTGCAGCAGAGTCGTCCGCAGCAGTTATGCACGCCGCCTGAACCGACGATACCGCCATCGCTCCTGCAACGAGAACTGCCGCTGCTTTTTCATATATCATATATTGCCCCCTGAACAGCGTTACTTTCCCTTTTTCCGGGACTTCCGCTTATGCTTGAATATGACGGCAGCCGACAGAACAGCAGCCTTTGCCGCGTTCTTTGCAATTACCTTTTTGTCATACTTAGTACGAACGTTTTTCGGCGCTTCAACAGCCTTATCTATTGTTCCCGAACCGGCAGCAGTCATCGTACCGAAGCCGAATGAAAACTTACCTGTATTCTTTTCAAACTCCATTGTTATCCTCCTCAACAGGCTCAGCTATCAGAAACTTGATGTTTTTTCCTTCATCAGTGAACATTTTTTCATGTTCTGTCACGAAGTTCTCATACGGACTTTCCGCATGAAGATCGCGTGTGGAATAGATTATCCTGTAGCCAGCCTCCGCGAAATACTCAAACGATTCATCAAAAAGCTCATCATCGTCAGTCTTGAACCATAGCTGACCGCGCAGGAATTTCTTATAGTTCACAAGCTGCCGGGGATGTGTGAGCCTGCGCTTCTTGTGCTTGCCCTTAGGCCACGGATTGCAGAAATTTATGTATATACGGTCAGCACGGTCGTTTTCATCCCATGCAAGCTCAAGCCGTTCAATATTCTGTATAGCTATCCTCACGTTGTCCGGCGCAGCTCCATTCTCAGCATAAGCCGCCTCAAGCTTGCGCTTTGCAAGAACGAGCATCTCGTTCTTTATGTCCATAGCAATGAAATTGATCTCCGGATGAGCCGGTGCAGCCTGCGAGATAAAGCCTCCCTTTCCGCAGCCGAGCTCAACATAAAGCGGACGCTCAGGGTGATCGAACAGCTTGTACCACTTTCCCTTCTGCTCCTGCGGCTGCGCTATATAGAACGGACAAGCCTCAAGCTCAGGCTTTGCCCATGGTTTATGTCTTATCCTCATATTTTTCCTCCGATAGTTTACTGATTTCTATTATACCACATTTTTCAGACAATTCCAATACTTTTTTTGAAATTAACAAAAAAACCGTCCCCGTAGAATTGGGAACGGTTATTCTGTAATGAGCCTCAGCGGGTGATAGCTCTGCAGTTTACGCAATATTTAGAGTTTACTAACATAGATCTTCCGCAATTAGGACATTTGACTGTGTCATTATCCGTGGATGGCGACGGGGACAAGGGAGCCGACGTGACAGAATAACTTGCCTGCGGACCTGAACTGTTCCGGTGCAGCATATCGTTATCCGTGGGTGCCGGCGCGGACAATGGAGCCGACGGGACAGTATTATCTGCCCGCGGACCTGAACTGTTCCGGCGCATCATTTCGTTTATCTCATAAACATTCTGACAAAGCTCACCGAATGCGTAAGTAAGAAGCGTACTCAACCAGCCAATAAGAAATCCCAGCGGCACTGTAAGTAATAACAACGCACCCTCCTCTGCAATAACTGGGAGCACAATTGCAATTCCTCCCCATAAAACAAAAAACATCACCTTTGCAAGCACTTTCAGCTTTACTCCTGCGTTTCTAAACACAGAAACCACCTCCTAAAAATATATGGAAAGTGTATCAAAAAAAGGAAAATAAACAGTGACAATTCTGCGAAAGTTTGATGAAAGTTTTCCGCAAATAGAAAAAGGAGGGCACGGACGCCCTCCCTTTTTTTCTTAACGTCAGATAGTTCCTGTGATAACAAGTGTAGCTGTGCCGGGCTGGACTGTCCATGCACCGGTAGCAGCATCCTGAGAGTATGTCGCTGCCGGAACTGTGACTGCTCCCGCTGTCGATACGAATTCGCCTGTAGCCTCATCGTAGGTGTACTCGCTGCCCTCTGTCCACGCAGTACCGTTGAAGGTCGCCTCAAGTCCGCTGAGAACTGGGTCGAACGTGTCACTGAAAATAATGTCCATTGAAGCATCAGCAGCAGTGCTTCCGGAGTTCTGGATAAGGAAGGTATAGGTAACTGTACCGCTTTCCTCGACCGACGTCGGCGAAAGTGTCTTGCTTATCGCAAGAACTGGCTCGGTCACCGGTGTGATAGCCGCCGATACCGTAAGTGCTGTCAGACCTGCTCCGCTTATCTCAGCGGTATTAATTATCGAAGCTCCATCGCCGTAGGGGGCGTACTGATTCACTCTTGCAAGATATATTAGCGCTGCATTTCCGCCGGCAGGTATACTTATACCGCTGAATGTCAGCGGAGCCTCCGACGTAACTTCGGGGGCAGTCTGCTTTACACCGTTGACATAAAGACTTACGCTTCCCGCTATATATGTGAGTGGCGTGAGCGGTAATTCCCGTTCAACTGTCTCATATTCACCGAGATTGTCGGTTACTGTTATACCTCCGGCATCAGCCTGACCGTTGTTGATGATATTGATGATATATGCCGTTACGCTGTCAGGAGAATAAGTCGCGGTCACAGCGTTCTTTGAAGCCGAAAGCACCTCCAGTATCTCACCGGTAGTAATATTCGACGTTAGTGTGTTACCATTGAAGGACAGGGTTGCCTGATTATAGAAAGTTGCCATATTTATTCCTCCGTTCTTACGGGGAGGGAGCCCTTCCCTCCCTCGCTACATTATATTCATAATGCCCGGAAGTGTTACAGCAGCAAAAAAGATACCCGCAGGTGTGCCTTCCAGCGGGTATCCTAAGAGGATGTTATGTCAATGTTTTCTATTCTTCAGATCAACGGCCGCCAGGTCCGAAGCTGCCGCCAGTGCTTGCAGAAGCAGTTATCTGAGTTGCACCTGAAAGCTTGCCGCCAATGATCGCTGAGTAATTGCCAGCCTGTGCGTTGACTGTTGTACCGCCGGAAACTGTACCGCCTGACTGTGCTGTGCAGTTTGTGCAATTCTGTCCGGGTGAGCCTGCTCCTGAAACGAAAGAGATTATCACATTGCCGGAGTTGTCAACAAAGCTGTATCTCTGAGAAAGATTTGTATTGCCGGTTGTCATTGTGATGAAGCTTGTGCCGTTGTAGCTTATCGAGCAGCCGTCTCCGCAGTCAATGGGCTCCTGACCGTTTGCACAGATATATCCGCCGTTAAGATAGATATTTCCGTTTGAATCGAACGAATCGTGGTCGCCGTTGGCAGAGTTTACGCATACAAAGCCGCCGTTGATGTTCATAGCGATAGCTGTTGAGGGCGAAGTCGTTCCCTGACTCCAGCCGGGACCTCCGGTATTGCCGCTGCCGGATCCGTCAGCACCGCCGCCTGCATTGTAGCCGTCGTCACCAGAGATGATATATACTGTACCGCTGTTCTGGTTGATCGTGGGTCCCTCAACGCCTTCATAGCACTTGGATATGAAGATTTGTACATCGTCAAATGTGTTTGCAGCAGTCCTGCCGATGTTTACAGTGTGGTCGGAGTGTATGCCGTCATCAGCTGTTGCGAGGGAATAGGTGCCGCCGTAAATGTTCATTGTACCGCCGCAGTGTATGCAGTCGTCAGATGAATCAATAGTAATATTACCGCCGTTGATAGTGATATCACCCTTGCTCTGCCATGTTGTGCCTGCCTCATCATAAAGACCTACAGCCTTGATGCCCTTTGCGGAGATATCGGTCTTGTTGGAGTTGCCGTCCATTCCGCCGCCGCCCCACGGATTTGTGGTGCCTGTGGAAGCGCCTGTACCTGTAAAGCTGCTGCCCTGATATGTGCTGATAGTGAGATCGCCGCCGTTCATGATGAACTCCTGCTCAGCCTGTATACCGTCTGCATAGGAAGTGATGTGGATAGTACCCCCGTTGGTAGTTACAACTCCGTAAGCCTTGTCTGTGGCAGTATCTGTAGCTGTAGCCTTGATGCCGTCACCGCTGCCGGTGGTCTTTACCGTAAGCCTGAGGTTTGAGTTGTCAGCAGCAGAGCCGTCGGACTTTGTTGTATCGCCGATAGTAACGCTGTCCTTGCCGCGGATGCCGTCATCAACAGCGTTAACATTGATCGTTCCGTTGTAGATCTTGATATCGTTCTTGCAAACGATAGCATCGTCCTGATTGCCGTTTACTGTGAGAGTTCCTGTACCCTTGAACTTGATATCATCGCGTGCAAAAACCGCACCCTCAACATAGTTTGTGTTTCCGTCGGAGTCTGTGTATGTCTGAGTGTGGGATGTGCCGTCTGTGATAGTATTTACTGTTCCGGACTTGGCAACTATCTGTACTTCATCGCCTATTGAAGCAACATAGATAGGAGCTGTGGTTGTATTTGTGATATCAGCTCCCATAAGGTCAAGCTCAACTACACTGTTCGGATAAGCTGTCTTGTCTACGTCTACAACTATCTGTACGCCGGAGGCTGAGCCGCTTACTGCGAAAACACCTTCCTTATTGATAGTAACTACGCCGCCGCTTACAGAAGCTACATCAGAGGGAGCATTTGTCTGTACACTTGTTCCTGAGAGTGTGATGGTATACCCATCAGTTGTAACGATAGGATCAGTGACAGTTGTACCGCTGTCCTTGCCGGCAGGATTAACTTCATTGAAGGTCGTTACGGAATTTGTAACATTGAAGCTGTCGGCTGTATCACCTGTATGAGTTACAGTTGCGCCTGTAGAAGCATTTGTGAGGGTATAGGTATTTCCTGCTGTTATAGAAGCATCGGAGATAAGAACGAAGGCATACTTCTTTGAGAAGCTTGCTGCAAGGTTGCCGACGTTGATAGAATTAGCCTTCTTCCAGCAGCCGTCTGTATTTGAAGCATCGGCAACACAGTTGAGAAGCATTGTCGCCTGATTTGCAGAGGTAACGCCCTCCGCCTGATTGTCTGTAGCTGTTGCAATTACTGTACCGCCTGTGATATTGACACCTGTTGCAGCGGTAAGACCTCTGTCACCACCTGCCACAAGAGTACCGGCTGAGATGTCGATAGTCGTTTCGGACTGAACTGCATCGTTGCCAGCCTTGATAGTTGTGCTTCCGCCTGTGATCGCAACATTCCCCTTGCCGGACTTGATGCCGTCGCCTTCAGCATCAACAGTGAGAGTTCCGGCCTTGACTGTGAGGGATGTCTTGCCGTTTATACCGTTTGTCTTATCGGTAGAATTGAGGGTATTAACATTGATCACGCCGCCGTTGATCTTTATATCGTTGTTGCAGACGATACCGTCCTGGGTATTGGCTGTCAGGTTGAGGATACCTGTGCCGAGATCGCCACCCTTGATAGTGAGATCGTCCTTAGCCTCGATAACAGCCTCGCCGGAAACAGCTCCTGTTGCATCAACATAAGCTGTATCGCCGTCTGAGATCGTATTCTCAGTGCCGTCAACGAGATTGACAGAGGTGTTCTCAGCGTTTGTGATGAGAATTGCAGGAGCACTTCTTCCGGTGATGTTTACGCCGTTGAGGAAGAGCTTGACTGTTTCAGCATCCACTGTCTCGTCAGGGATATTGACATTGATCTGTCCGTCATCGAGAGTACCGTCAATGTAGTAGGTGCCGGAGTGACTTATAGTCACCTTTGAGCCCTCAACTGCTGTATATCCGCTGTTGTCGCCTTCAACAGAGACAGAATTGCCGTTGAGGTGGATGTATATCGTCTCAGTAACAGGATCGGGATCATCATTGCCCTGCTGCACCGACTCGGGAAGCTCCGTGATAAGGCCGAGCTTATACTTCTGGATCGAAAGAGCATCATAGTTTGTGATGCCGTCGCCTCTGTTGTAAACATCTGCATTATCCTCTCCCTTTGCAGAGAACTGATATTTGTCAGGATTGCTTACACACTGCATGATGAATACAGCGTCAGCCATATTCACCTGATCATCGCAGTTTGCATCGCCGTAAACAACTCCGGCAGTCTCTGCTGCCTCAGCCGCAAGTGAAGCTGCGGGAATGGAAGCTGCTGCGATCATGCAGGCTGAAGAAATGCCTGCAAATATCTTCTTGACACTTGACTTTTTCATGGTTATCAAACTCCTTGCATATATTTTGTCGCGGCCGCCTTCAGCGGTTCTTTTCGTTGACTATGGTTGTATTATAGCAAGGCTTTCTTAAAATAATCTTAAACTTTCCTTAAAATTATCACAAATTTCTCCAATATGTACTAATTTAAGGAATTTCTGACCGTAAATTGCGATTTTTCAGAAATCATTTGACAAATTTACAAAAAAACAGTATTATAATAGTATGTATCCTTATACAGCACTTTCACAAGAGTTTTTATCGCTGCGGAAATTTTTCGGTTTTTTTTATGATTTTAAGATTCTTTTAAGAATACGCCGGTATAATATAGTCAAATGATACGAAAGGAGCGTGAAGCTCCGGCAGGATATGCTCCGCCGGAGAATGCTATGGCAATAAACACTTTTGCTCGCAAAGAGATAAAGTTCCTTCTCAATATGCACCAGTACGAAGGACTTATGGAAGTTATCAGCCAGTACATGAACCCCGACAAATTCTGCGTCGGAGGCAAGGAGTATGGTATCTACAATATCTATTATGATACCCCGGACGACTACCTCATCAGAACTTCACTCGCAAAACCCTACTATAAGGAGAAGATAAGGCTCCGCAGCTACTACTCTCCCGCTTCCCCAAACGATACCGTTTTTCTTGAGATCAAGAAAAAAATCGGAGGTATCGTTACAAAACGCCGCGTTTCAATGACACTCGCTGAATCAGATCAGTACTTCGCGGACCGCACAAAGCCCGCCGTTATGAAGAAGTACATCACCCAGCAGGTCTTCCGCGAGCTCGACGTTTTCCTCGATATGTACCCCGTTATCCCCAAGCAGTACATCAGCTACCAGCGCGAGGCTTTCTTCGGTAAGGACAACAACGACTTCCGTCTTACCTTCGACAGAAAGATCACTGACCGCCGCTATGACCTCAGGCTCGACAAGGAAAGCTACGGCAACTACATCATCGGTGCTGACCAGAGACTCATGGAGGTCAAGGTCTCAGATGCTATCCCGGACTGGCTCGTCCGCAAGCTCTCAGAGCTTGAGATATTCAAGACAAGCTTCTCCAAGTACGGAAGAGCTTATCAGAATTACGTTCAGGAAAGCATCAAAAGCGAAAAGAAAATTTATGTCTCAGGCATTTCAATGATAAACAACAATGTACTTATGAACAGGAGTGTATAATTATGAAATCTTTATTCCCTAACGGCTTTTTCGGCAATATCTTATCTGAATACAACAGTTCGGTAACTACCAAGCATTTCTTCGTCTGCCTCTGCTCAGCGCTGATCATAGGCTTCCTGATCTCGCTGCTCTATATGGCGTCACACCGCAAGGAAGGCTACTCACAGAGCTATGTCATCACAATGACGATGCTCCCCGCTATCGTTTGCATCATCCTCCTCACGATCAATTCACTCGCAGGTGCTCTCAGCGTGGCAGGCGCCTTCAGCCTTGTACGATTCAGGAGCGTCCCAGGTGACCCGAAGGATATCTCCTACATTTTCTTCGCAATGGCAGCAGGTGTTGCCTGCGGTGTCGGCTATATCGGCTTCGCAGTATTCTTCTTCATCATCCTCGGCATTGTTATGTTCGCATTCTCCGCTACAAACTTTGGTGCAAGCAAAAAGAGACACATGACCCTCAAGATCACTATCCCCGAGGATCTCGATTATCAGGGAGTTTTTGACCCCATTCTTGCTCAGTACACAGAGTTCTACAAGCTCAGAAGAGTCAAGACAACCAACTTCGGTACACTTTTCGAGCTCATCTACAGCGTTGACGTCAGCGAAGACCTCAACCAGAAGAAGTTCATCGACGAACTCCGCGCCCACAACGGTAACATGACCATCAACCTCGTGTTCTTCAAGTACGACGACAAGATCTACGAGACTTGATCGCTTGATCACAGGCATTTTTCCCTCTTAATACTACCCTCTCAGGATTGTCAGGCCCTCAGTGCAGATCGGGTCTGACATTTCCATATCACTTTACTGATCTTATTTTTAAAAGAGTATAAAGGAGAATTATTATGACTTCAAAAAGATTTATCGCGGGAATTGCTGCTCTTACTATGATCTCCTCTGCCGTTTCATGCGGAAGCACAAGCAAAGACAGCAGCTCATCAGCAGCTCAGACTGCTTCATCATCGACTGCGGGAACTCAGACTGAGGCTTCATCTGAGAATGCCGAAAATACAGAGGAAACCGCCAGCACAGAGGCTTCTTCAGAGTCCGGGGAAACTGAAAAGACTACTTCTGCCTCATCATCAGAAGCAGCTTCAACCGAGACTGATTCAAAGACTACAAAGTCTTCCGGCGGCAGTACGGATACTGCCGTAACTACCACTAAGGCTCCCTCAGGCGGCACAGATACAAAGGTCACTACCACCAAATCCGGCAGCAGCTCCGGAACTTCCACAACTACCTCCGCTGCACAGGCTCCCACTGAGGCTGAGGAGGAAGAAAAAGTCTATACCGCAGAAATATCCCTCGGCTCATCAACTAAGGTCACAGGCGATGGCGTCGATGTTGACGGCTCAACTATCAGGATAACCTCCGGCGGCGATTACCTCTTTACAGGCAAGCTCTCCGACGGTCAGATATATGTCAGCACTAATACCGAGGAAAAGGTCACTATCGTCCTCAACGGCGTTGATATCGCGTGCAGCTACGGTCCCGCTATCATGATAAACGAAGCCAAAAAATGTACCGTTAAGGTCAAGGAGGGCTCCGTCAATAACCTCTCCGACAGCTATAAGGATAAGATCAACGACGGCGTTATCTTCTCCAACGATACACTCAGGATAAAGGGCAACGGCACCCTGAATATTACCGCCGGAAACGCTCACGGTATCGCAAGCGACGACGATATCATCATAGACAACGGTATCATCAATGTTACTGCCGTGAAGTCCGGTCTCTTTGCCCACGACGATATCACGATAAACGGCGGCACACTCAACGTCACCGGCGGCACCAACGGCATGAAATCAAAGGGTACTGTAAATATCAACGGCGGCACATCCTGCTTCTGCGGCGGCGGCAAAGAGGAAAAATACTCCGTTTACTCAACCTATGAGTTCTGCTTCACAGGCGGTGCGCTCTTTGCGGCCGGAAACGATTCCTCATCTGTAGCAAAATCTGACTTCCCCTATGTAGTGGCTGACCTCGGCTCAACATCAGGCGGAACTGCTGTCAAGGTAAGCATCGGCAGCACCCAGATCGCTTCGTTCACTCCGGTAAATGCCTTCTCACAGCTCCTTATACTTTCGCAGGATATATCCTCTGGCAGCACAGTCAGCGTTACCGCTGGCAGCAACAGCGGAAGCGTTACCGTTTCAGACGGAAAGAATACCCTTGATATCTGATTTATATATAACGAACTAAGTCCGGAAGCTTTATTCCGGACTTTTTATTTTTGACATACTTGAAAAAACTCCGGCTATATGTTATTATTATATCTGTATCATTTTTATCTACAGGAGGTATTTTAATGAACAGGATACTTCTCGTTGAGGACGACAGAGATATAGTTTCTGCCCTGAGCGAATTCCTCGGCAGTGAAGGCTTTACAGTAAAGAGCGTTTCAGGTCAGAGAGAGGCACTCGATATCATCAGCCGTATTCAGTTCGACATTGTGCTGCTCGATATCTCGCTCAGCAACGGAAACGGCTTCGCGGTATGCTCTGCAATAAAATCAGAAAAGGGACTGCCTGTTATCTTCCTAACGGCTTCCGGCGACGAGTACAGCACTGTATCAGGCTTTGAGGTCGGTGCGGACGACTATATCTCCAAGCCCTTCCGCCCGCGCGAGCTCGTTTCGCGTATCAGGAACGTTCTGAGGCTGACCGGCGGCAGCGGCGGTGTAACACAGCTCGGGGACGTTATCGTCGATACTGTCAAGGGTACTGCCTCCCGGGACGGAAATGACCTTTACCTTTCAGCACTTGAATACCGGCTGCTCCTCGTCTTTATCAACAACCGCGGCGCTGTTCTCAGCCGCACGCAGCTCCTTGAAGCTATCTGGGATATTGCAGGTGAATTCGTCAACGACAATACCCTCACAGTTTATATTAAACGCCTCAGAGAGAAGCTTGAGCGAGACCCGCAGGATCCACAGATAATCAAAACAGTACGCGGTCTCGGCTACAGATTGGACAAATGATGAAGCTGCTCAGAAACATTGACTTTGCCGTAACTTTAGCTTTATTCACGGTTGTAACGATAATCGCCGCACTTTTCATGAAAGGAAGCGGATATTCACTCGCTGTCCTCATCCTCGGACTGGCAATGATGAGCATCTATATTGTCTCGTCGTATTTTCACTATAAGCGCATCAGCAACATCTCCGCCGAGATAGACGCTATCCTCCACGGCAGCAACGAGCTGCTCACGGACTGCAACTCCGAGGGCGAGCTTTCGCTCCTTCGCAGTGAGATATACAAGATGACCGTAAGGCTCCGGGAGCAAAGTCAGCGGCTTAACGCCGACAAGATTTACCTTGCCGACTCGCTTGCAGATATCTCCCACCAGATACGCACTCCTCTGACTGCGATAAATATACTCCTGACCATGCTCACCAGCCCGGATACCTCCCATGAACGCCGCAGGCAGCTCATTCAGGAGCTCCAGGAGCTTCTCAGCCGCATCGACCAGCTCATAACTGTACTGCTGAAGATCTCAAAACTCGATGCCGGTGCGATCGGCTTCAGACAGGATAACTGCCTTCTCAGCGAGCTTATAGATAACGCAAGCCGTCCGCTTCTCATACCTATGGAGCTTCGCTGTCAGCAGCTCATCACCGAGGCTGATGGCAGCTTTACCGGCGATATGCAGTGGATGTGCGAGGCAGTCGGAAATATTATTAAAAACTGCACCGAGCATACCCCTGAGGGAGGTACTATCAGAATAACAGCCTCCGAAAACACTATATACTCAGAGATCATCATAAGCGACACAGGCAGAGGCATCTCCGCCAACGATCTTCCCCATATCTTTGAGAGATTCTACAAGGGCAGCGATTCCGGCGAAAAGAGCTTCGGCATAGGCCTTTCCCTCGCACGAATGATAATATCCGCTCATAACGGCACTGTCAAGGCTGAGAACGTAAGCTCCGGAGGTGCAAGGTTCACGGTCAGACTTTACAAATCAACCGGAAAGTGACATAATTGTTATTTTAAAGTCACCGTACAGTCATTCAGAAAGGTTATTATTAATACAGAAAACCCAGAAAGGACTGATGATATGGAAATATTGAGAGTTGAAAACATCACTAAGATATACGGAAAGGGAGACAATGAGGTCAGGGCACTGAACGGAGTTTCATTCTCGGTAAATAAGGGCGAATTCATTGCGATAATCGGACCTTCAGGCTCAGGAAAGTCAACTCTCCTGCACATTCTCGGCGGAGTAGATACTCCTACATCCGGAAAAGTTTACATGGACGGGGTGGATGTCTACGCTCAGAATGCTGAAAAGCTTGCCATTTTCCGCCGCAGACAGGTCGGACTGATCTACCAGTTCTACAATCTCATTCCTGTGCTCAATGTTACTGAAAATATCACTCTGCCGGTGCTTATGGACGGTCAGCAGGTCAACCAGGAGCGCCTCAGCGAACTTATCTCTACTCTCGGTCTCAACGGCAGAGAGAAGCATCTCCCCAATGAGCTCTCAGGCGGTCAGCAGCAGAGAGTATCTATCGGCAGAGCTCTTATGAACGCTCCCGCTGTCGTTCTCGCAGATGAGCCTACCGGTAACCTCGACCGCAAAAACAGTCAGGAGATCATGGATCTTCTCAAGCTCTCTAATCAAAAGTACGACCAGACGCTCATCGTTATCACTCACGATGAGAATATCGCTTTGCAGGCTGACCGCATTATCGCTGTCGAGGACGGCTCAATTACCCGCGATGAGGTGCTGAAAAAATGAATATACTTAACAGGGTAACGATGCAGTCTCTCAGAAAAAACCGCATCCGCACCATTATCACTATTATCGGCATCATGCTCTCTACAGCCCTTATATGTGCGGTCACCTCCGCAGCGGCAAGTATGCTTGACTACGGAAAAAAATGCCTCATATACCAGGATGGCAACTGGCACGGCTCAGCATGGATTAACAAAACCCAGCTTGAGGAGATAGAATCCTCCCCCAAGGTCGATGAGGTCTGCTATACCGCCATGCATACAATCTCTGAATACCGTGACAGCAGCGGAAAGACCTACAATCAGGTTATTCTTCCGGTGTCGGATAATTTCGTCGAAATGATGTCATTAAGGCTCGAAAGCGGAAGACTTCCGGAAAACAGCCATGAGCTCGTTGTCAGCAGCTCAGTGTCAAGGCTATTTAAGGGGCTCTCTCTCGGTTCAGAGGCGGAGTTTTACCCCGCTACTCCCGACAGCTCCATTGAAAACGGACGTCTCACTGAAACAGGCGAGAAAAAAGCTTATACGATCGTCGGTATACTTTCCGAGGATAATTTTGGTTCCGCTGCAATGCTTACAGGTATCGACCCCGGTGAGACCTTCAGCGAGTATAATTCATGGTTCAGAATGAAGGACCCCTCCGACGTTTATGACCTCATGAGCGACCATAAAATTAAGGGCGAAACAAATGATGAGCTTCTGATGTTCTACGGAGCTACCATCCATGCTGATGTACTTGTTGTTCTGATGACTATCGCGCTCATCGTCATAGGACTTATCGCTTTCGGAGCATACGGACTCATCCACAACGCCTTCTCGATATCCATATCCGAGCGCACAAAACAGTTCGGTTTGCTGTCGTCTGTCGGCGCAACAAAGAAACAGCTCCGCAGAATGGTAATATTCGAGGCACTTGTGATAAGCGCTATAGCTATACCTCTCGGGCTTATACTCGGACTTGCCGGTATGAGCGTTACTTTCAGAATAATCGGCAGCAACTTTGCCTCTCTCATGCATGTACCGTTCAGTATAACCCTGAAGGTCACTCCGGCAGCTCTTATTGCCGCCGTTATAATGACTGTGGCTATAGTTCTTGTATCCGCATGGGGACCGGCTGAGATCGCTACAAAGCTCTCCGCTATAGATGCGATACGCCAGAACAAGGATATCAGAAATACCCGCAGCCTCAGACGTACTCCGCGTATCACTGCAAAGCTCTTCGGACTGCCCGGAATTATGGCTTCAAAGCATTTCAGGTGCAACAAAAAACGCCGACGGGCAACTATAATGAGCCTGTTCATGAGCGTTGTGCTGTTTATTTCAGCTTCATCCTTCACTATGTACCTCGTCGAAGCGGCTGAATATGAATACGACGGAAGCGGCTGCGATATCAGCTTCATGACCAGAGAGAACGAACTCAGCGGTAATACTCCGGACGAGTTCCTTGATATCGTCAAGGACACTAAAAATGTCACTAAAGCAGCTTACGCGAAAGTATACTCCGACGTTATAGTTATTGACGACTCTTGTCTGACCGCAGATGCAATGAAAAGATTCGAGCCCTCTGAAGACAGCACACATTCGATACCATTCTATGCTGTTTTTGTAAACGATGATGAATTCAGAACGCTGCTTAAAAAGAACGGTCTTAGCGAGAGTAAATTCATGGACCCAGACGCTCCCCTCGCTGTTGCAAGTGACTGCAAGAAATACTATGACTCCATCGAGGAGGAATACGTCAATCTCGACGTACTGAGCGTCAACGAAGCTGAAGGCTATACCACAATTATAGACCCGCCTGTCGATGATGATACCGCGTGGTATGAAATGTATGACACGATCAGGATCCCTACTGACGAGTCAGGGGATAATTATACCGAGATACCGAAAAAGGATGTGACCAAGAAGGCGGAATTCAATATCGGCGCGGTAATCAGCTCTCCGCCGTATTACGCATATTCCGATCTGTCGCTGATACTGATATACCCCTGCAGTGCGGCTGAAAGGATACTCCCTGAGAGATCCATCCAAAGAAACTCCTACTTTGTTTTCTCAGTAATGTCCTCTGACCACAGGACGAGCTTCAACGAACTGAAACACCTTCTCGAAGAAAACGACACCACGGGTTATACCGCTATTGAGGACCACGCTGAGGATGTAGAGGCTGCACGCAGTGTCGTTATGATAGTCAAGGTCTTCTCCTACGGCTTCATCGTGCTGATATCACTCATCTCAGCCGCAAACGTGTTCAATACCATCACCACCAACGTCAACCTCCGCCGAAGGGAATTCGCTATGCTCCGCTCAGTCGGAATGTCTGACAAAAGCATCAACAGGATGATGAACTATGAGTGCCTTCTCTACGGTCTGAGAGCGCTGATGTTCGGATTCCCGGTATCTGTACTGCTTTCCTATGTGATTTACCGCGTGGAGTGCGATGTTTTCGCAATAAGCTTCCACCTGCCGTGGCTGTCAGTCGGCATCGCAGTATTCAGCGTATTTGCGGTAGTTTTCGCAGCTATGCTCTACTCTATGAGCAAAATAAAAAAGGATAATCCTATAGACGCTCTGAAAAATGAAAATATTTAAAGGCTATCCTTGACAATATGTATAATACATGATATAATTTGTATTGTGCCGAGTGCACATACGGCAGACGGCTAAAAAGCTGTTCTGCCGTTTTTTATCATGATATAGAGGGTGTTGAATTTGAAAGAATACAAGTACAAGGCGTTCATAAGCTACCGCCACCTCGAACCTGATATGCAGGCCGCGGAAAAGCTTCAAAAGCTTCTTGAAAGCTATAAGCCACCTAAAAGCCTCAGCAGTCAGAAGGAACACTGGCGCATTTTCCGCGATGTTTCAGAATTGCAGTCCAGCAGCGATCTGAGTGAAGATATCAGAAACGCTATAGATGACTCAGAATTCCTGATTGTTATCTGCTCCCCCGATTATAACAAATCAAAATGGTGCCTCCAGGAGCTCACACGATTCCGCGAGCTCCACGATGATACCAATAAAAATATTATAACCCTCCTCGTAAACGGCGAGCCTGATAAGGCTTTCCCGGAACAGCTTCGCTTCAACGAGGTCGTAACTACTGACGAAGACGGCACCGAACATAAAGTTAAGGTCGAGGTCGAGCCTCTTGCCGCGAATATCAAGGCCGATTCCCTTAAGGAGTCCATGAAAAGGCTGAATACCGAGTACCTCCGCATCGCTGCGCCTCTTATAGGCTGTGACTTCAATGACCTCTACCAGCGTGAAAAACGCCGTGAGGCTCAGCGGAGAATGAGAATATTCGGCTCTGCATTTGCCGTACTTTCAGTAATTACGGTAATAAGCGCGGTCTCCGCAGTTACTATCAGCAAAAAGAACAGCGAGATCAAGGACAAGAATAAAAAGATAGAGGATCAGTATGACAAGATCGAGGATCAGTACGCACAGATCCAGCAGCAGTACAAAGATCTTCTCGTCGAAAATTCGGGACATCTTGCCGCGGAATCCGAGGTCCTCTTCAGCAATAATGACCTCATCCCTGCTATAAGCAAGGCTCTCGCAGCACTCCCTTCTGAGGGCGAGGATAAGCCCGTTATCCCGGAGGCAGAATATGCTCTTTCGCGTGAAATGGGTATGTTCGAGCCTGAAAGGATAGTTCCGCGGCTTGCTCTCAGACATGAGTCTGCTGTAAAACAGCTTTCCTTCATGGGCAACGGAAAATCTGTAGTTTCCGAGGACGCCTCCGGAATCTACTTCTGGAATGCCGAGAACGGAAAGCTCATAAAGAAGATCACTCCCTCCGACAGCGAGTTTGCTTCTGTCTCAAATGACAGAACAAATAACCTCAGGGCGATCATCGAATCCGATACAGACAAAACCGGCACTATTCTCAAGAACATGGGCGTACCTGGTAAGTACAGCTACCTCACCGGCAATATATTCGAGGCGATCTACCTCAACTATGCCCACAGCCTTACCGACAGCGAACCAGGTACCGGAGGAGATGTCTATATTTCCAATTCGGACGGAGCTGTCTGGAGGCTCGACGGCGCGACCGGCGATATCATCTGGAAAGCTGAGGCAAATGATGATTCATATTCTGTCCTTGATGTGATACCATGCGATAAATATATCCTCCGGCTTTACAACAGCAAGCATGAGATCGCAGGCAGCAGCACGATCGCCGGTTCAGAAGTCATCCTCGAGGTCATCGACCGCGAAACCGGCAGCATCATCGACTATGCCGATGTTACCGATATTGCAGGAAAGGCTATGAACTACACTGCCGGCGTCGAGATACAGGCATTTTCCGGAGGCCTTATCTATGCTTACAAGAACGACATATTCCCCGGCGAGAATAACGAAACTCTCGGTGCTTATGAGATAAAGGATCACAAGGCAGTCCTGAAGTATAAGTCTGAGCTTCCTGCTCGTCAGGAAGGCGCTATCAGAACGGTCAATACCGTGCTCCTCGGCGGGAATATAGTTTTCACCGTCAGTGACAGCAATGCCGCTAAATCCGGAACTACCGTTTACCGCTTCGGGACTGAGCTCGGTGAACCACTCTGGAAAGCTTCAATGAATGTCAGATCAAGCTCTGAGGATAAGCTTTTCCTGTTCAGCGGCGAACAGGTCGGCTCGGAAAATGATGTTCTTGCGATCGTCAGCAAGCTTTCATTTACTCTCATCGACTACAGCTCCGGAAGAACAATAAAAACTGTAGCCTTCGACAGCCCTGTAGTTGACGCCTCGTTCAGCAGTAACGGCCTCATAATGTTCACTGTAGCTGACGGAGCTGAGTACGTTATAAACGTCGGATCATACACCGGAAGCTCTCCGAAGATCACTGCTTACCGCGTACAGGAGTTCAGCACTACCCTTTCGCTTTGCAGCTACAGCAGGTGCAAATATGTGACCGCGGGAGAGTTCGCAAATACCGCATATATACAGTATACTGCCCAGAACAGCAGCTATACCGGTGTCTCGCCCGATGATGAATGCTTCGACCGGAAGATATGTGCTGTGTCAGACGACGGCAGCACCGCCCTCATCAGTGTCCTGAGATCCGGTGAGGAAGGCTCAGAAAGTATTGCTCAGAACTATATCTACAACGCTGACAAGGCTGAATTTTCAGCTATAGATGAACTCAGCGGCTTTAACATCACTGCGGCTGCATTCATCGGGAATGACAGGATCGCTGCTGCGGTTTACGACAGCTCGTTCAGAAAGAAATTCGTCATCATAAATACTTCTGACGGAAGTATTTATGATGTTGACGGCGCTTCTGACTTTGAGCTTTCATCGGCAAGACTTCTACCCTCGGGCAATGCTGTATATATGCTCACGCTCGGCGGAAAGAATGTTGTCAGGATCTCAGCTGACGGCAGCGTTACAGGCCTCCGGACTGACGACATGGAACTTCAGAGCAGAAGCTTTGCAGTGAACGGTGACAAAACAGCAGTATATGCAAAACATAAGGACGGCTCACTTGCTTTTGAGATATGTGACCTCACAGACGGCTCTCTTGTTACCTCGGACGTTCAGACAAGTGCTGACGTTTACCGCATTTTCTGGCAGAACGAAACGACGCTCGGCGTTATGCTCAGTGACAGGAGAGTTCTCCTTATTGACGCTCAGGACGGCGGTTTAACGGCTGATATAAAGCTCACCGGTACTAATCAGGAGCCTGTTTCTGCCTGTGCGACAGACGATGAACACTTCGCTGTGCTTTGCAGGGATCAGGTCCTCTATGAAGCCGACAGCAGCGGTCTTACCGGCAGGACTATCCCCCTCGATTATCCCGCCGGCACCAGCGGTACAAGTATTTCCGAGGCTGACGGAGCCTCCGCAGAGCTTCTCAATGCCCAGGACAGTGCTGCTGAAGGCGAACGTTTCTTCATATGGAACGGCTCCCTCGCATGGCTGATTGATACAGACGAATTCAAGGTGCGTTATCTTATCAGCGAATTTGCTGCTGCTCCGGCTCAGCGCCCAGTGGTCTACACTCAGACGGAATGGAACGGAACTGCCGGATTCTTCCCGGTCTATACCACAGATCAGCTCATAAGTGCTGCAAGAAGCTATCTTGACGATCTCGGCACAGGCGCGGAGGACTGATATGAACAATAAGAAAAACCGAACATCACGGCTGCTTTTCCTGCTTGCTGTCACATCGTTCATGATAGCAGCAGTGCAGGGAGCGCTGTATTACAGCAGCTACAAGCCCTTCTTCAAGGTCCTGCTTGTCCTGCAGAATGGTATAAACGCCTTCGGCTTCAAGGCTACGATAACTATCAAGGACGTTGTGGCATTCATAAACAACGATCCTAATATCCTGAACAGGTCTGTCGGCTATGCCTATTGTATAGCGGTATTTACTGCGCCATACTGCACGATCTCCTTCATGTACAAATTCCTCGAACGTTTGCTGAGGCTCATAATCGGTTTCCGGAGCAGCAAAAACTGTGAGCATATCCTTATCTTCGGCTATAACAGC
>CAMOXW010000048.1 GCA_946629405.1 uncultured Ruminococcus sp. | reverse complement strand
TTTCGAGATCAGCAGCAAGTATACTGTCAGAAACTGTGTTGATAACAAGACCTTTAACGCCTTCATTATAGATAAGATTTCCGTTTTTGTAATCGCAGTCGCCGTCAACGGTCAGTGTCTTTGTTTCAAAGTCATAGCTGAATACGCCGTCGCCGAGGATATCATCTGCATTCCCCGCAATTACCTGTTTACCGGCGATATAGAGATCAGCAGTCTTGCCTGCGGTTATAACAACTTCCTTTGCAGCGGTGCTTCCGTCAGCTTCATAGATCGTGCCGAAATTGGTAATAGCACGTTCGGGAGTTGTTATATAACAGTTTTCTCGTGTCATGCCCTCAGTGAAACCACATAATGCCACTTCTAATGCGGTGAGATCGACATTTGAGTTGATTATTTTCAGTCCGGCTTCCCGACCATAAAGAGCAGGAAAAGACTCGTCACTATCATCGGTTATTTCAAGGTCAGCATTCTCGATAGTCAAATCGCTTTCACTGACAAAAATTGGACCGTTTGAAGTAAGCTTGCCATCACCGGTAATGGTAGTGTCAGCATCATAAAGGTAAATCGTACCAAAATCTGATGAAAGAGTGCTGTCGGATTCTACATTGATAGTAAGTCCGTTTTCCATGCTGTAGATAATGTTATCATCATTATAAGTGCAGTCGCCGTCAATGGTCAGTGTCTTTGTTTCAAAGTCATAGCTGAACACTCCGTCGCCGAGGATATCATCTGCATTTTCCACGGTTACTAACTCGCCGCATATCAACATCAATGCAGTATCAAAAGGCTCAATGGATACGATCAATGCCGGAGTTGTGTTGTCTTCTCCGAAGATAACGCCGTCCCTGACATATGATTTTACAGGTGACTTTATTCCGCAGCCACTCATAGTGATACCTGCCGGGAACTGGCTTATTCCGCCGTATTCCGGGTAATATTCAGCGTCTGTTTTCGCAGCCCAGATCGTGCTGTTTATGACAGCAAGCGAAGCGTTATCGCGGCCCTGACCTGTGATAGCTCTTGATTTAGCATCAACAGAGACTGTTGCGTCCTTAATGGTAAGCTTGCCGTGGCAGGCGATCCCTGCTCCGTTTTCATTTTTCAGATATAAACTGCCTTGACCAGTGATAGTCATATTACAATAGCTCAGCATCGGAAAAGTGCTGTAGATATTTGTGTCCTTCACCACATTTACAGTAAGGTCATCAATATCGTTTAAGAACACCCAATCTTCGCAATAAAAATCTCCGCCGTTTAGATAAAGAGTATTGCTTTCAGGGTCGTAGCTGAAAATCCCGTCGCCGAGGATATCGTCCTTGTTATAGCTGGTTACTTTAGTTCCTGCAACAGTCAGATCGTATGCCTCAAAGCGCGGCTCTTTATACCAGAAATAATCTGAGTAAGCATAATTGATGCGATCTTCGGTTAATGGTTTATCAGTAACAAGTAAATAGTATCTCTTGTTCAGCTCACAGCCGGTCATGTTGTAGGTGAAGATGTTATTTCTCGTTGTGCCGACAAGGGTCTCTTCACCTGTGATATAGTCACGAAGATAAATGAATTTCAGTGAATTCTTCTGTCCGCCCTCAAAAGAGAATGTAACAACGTTATCAGCATCGTAGCCTGTAGTTATAACGTCCTGAGGCTGATCTGTAATGCTGAAAGAATCAACCACAGCAACAGCATTTGAAATGATCTCAAAGCCGTCAGCATCGGTAACTCTTACACGGAAGTAATTGCCAAGATCCTCCTCTTTAAGAACAAAGGTATGATCCTCTGCAAAGTCGGGATACCCTGTCCATACACTTCCGTCACTGCTTGTTTCAAGTGAGTATGTGTAAGGCTCTGCACCGCCGACAGCTTCAAGCTGTGAAAAAATTTCAACTGTATTGCCGGGCTTTTCATAGCTCTTTTCATAAGTATAATCATTGATAAGGTAAGGCGAAACTGTGTCATAGAACAGCTCAAACTGATCTATAAGGAGCCAATCTTCAACCGGGCCGTCGCAGTGCCTGATAGCAGCATAGAAGCTGCTCATTTCACCGTCTTCGTTAACGGGTATGTGATCAGTAACATCAAAGGTGTAACGTGTCCAGCCGTCGTCTTCAACTGCTATTGCTTCATCGCCGGAAATGCATACCATTGAATCTGTCTCATTGGTATTTCCGATATACACCTTGAATTTATGCTGCCCTTTATGATAATCATTATTCTCTGCATAGAAGGATATATATGTCCTTCCGTTTTTGTTAGGACTTAATGCCGGTGAGATAGCCCAGTTGTCGGGGGAAGCACTTCCTGTTCCAGAAGCGATGATTCCGCTGCCGGCGTCAACTGAATAATATCTATACCAGGACCAGTTTATTCCGTCACCGTTAGCATCAATGAATTTCCACTTGTTGGCAGAAGTGGACTTTGACGGGTCATTTTCAAAGTAATAAACTGCATGAACATTTGTATCCACACGCTTCTCATATATGACATTTCCGTCACATCTTACCTGAGCGGTATAAACGCCGGGGTGGGTGAATTCAATGCCCTTGCCGTTTATTGCAACGGAATTGTACCAGTTTTCGCCGTCTATCGAGCATTCATAATCAGGAACGGTCAGATAGCTGAACTGAGTATATCCGCCCATCTTGAAGTAGACAACGTTTGCGGAGTTGTCTGCCCACGGATTCACAGCGAAGTTGCGGTGAACACCGATCATGTCTCCGGTCGGCAGCTCGTAGCCGACATAGCCGTGCTGATAGTAATTAGACATAGCCGGCAGTGCGTAAATGACCATAGCGCCGGTTTCGTCAACATAACGGTAGTTATAAAGGTCATAGAGAATGGTCTCGCTGCTCTCATCGCCTATTTTCAGCTGTGTACGGCTGTAATTGCTGATATTGTCAGCAAAATTGTAGATAGCGTAGGGCCTCAGCACAAGACGGAGGATATACGGCTTTCCGAATCCGAACTGATCGTTGGCATAAAGCCGTCTGTCGGTCTCAGCGTCTATCCAGTATGTCTCGCTGCGGTCGATATCGAAGTAGGTGTTGCTTTCAAGCTTCAGACCTGAAACATCGGCATATTTGCCGGGTATCATCAGGTCGGCATAGTCAACGTTGAAATTAGCCGTTGACGGGATCTCAGGAGCAAGACGCACCTGAACGCTGTTTGAGCTTGTGGTATTGCCGTCAGCATCGTAGATATTGCACCAGATACTGATACTGTTCCTTGTCCACTCATTATCAGACGACATTGTAAAGGTAAGGTCAGCCTCATTATCGGTAATGCCGTGCAGGCTGTATCTTGTGCCGCTTCCTCTTGCTGTGGTCGAATAGTTCCACTGGTAGTGATAAGGAGCTTTGCCGCCCTCAACATCAACATGGAGTTTCAGCTCCCCGCCCTCAACGAAGGTGGGATTTTTGAGTGTATTAGTCACGCTCAGCGGAATTAAGGACAGGCATATATTGTCGATATTCACTATGTTGTTACCGGGCTTGCACCTGAAAAGCAGCTTTCCTGTCTTGCCGTATATCTCCTCAGATACATTATAGGTGTATTCCTTTTCAGTAACACCGGGCATAATACCATAGAGTCTGACATTTTCATCATCAGTGAGCTCATACACAGTACCTGTGCCGTCCTCAATGAATTTGACACCTATCTGCACTTCGCTGACGTCTTGTTTCCACGCACTGAGAGAAAGCCTTACAGCCTTGTCAGGTATCGTGAGAGTCGAGGAACAGAGCGCATGAAAATCCTTGCCATAAAAACCAGCAGCTACGCTGTATTCATCTCCGTCCCTATACCAGGAAAAGCTTTTATAATCACCATAAGTAGTCCAGCGGTCGTACCAGCTGTCGTTCTGGAAATCCTCAAAGAAAATTACACTGCTGTCAGTTTCTGTCCATATAGCAGTCAGAGTGGTATCGCCGTTCAGAATAACAGTATTTCCGGGGTAAACGGTATAATTGTCGCCGCTATCGCTCCGATACTCCCAGCCGCCGAAATACTTTCCCACGGGAGCCTCAAAGCTGCACTCGGGGATAGTGTACTCGGATTCCTCAGTAGAACTGATACTGTCCATTGTACCGCTTCCGCCGTTGCTGTCGAAGCTTACTGTCAGAGCAGCGTTTGACTTTACCTTTACCTTATTGGAACATATGCTCCATCTGCTTCCTGCGAATTCGTATGAAAGCACCGCATATATATATTGCTTTGCCATTGCTTCGGTAATAATTATATCATCATTGCCGTATAAGTCTTCAGGAATTACTTCTTCACCGGCAATTCCCGTTGAAGAATCGCTTGCCGGGTTATACATACACCAGCTGAGAGTGGGAGCCTCGGCTGTCAGAGGTATCTCATAGCTGACAGTTGCCGTATCGCCCACATCGTAGATTTTATTCTCAATAACGGGGAACATGAGATATCTTGCGATACTATATTCGCCTTTATTGTAATGAGGAACCTCTGTGCCGTCCTCACCTGTTGTTGAAGTGGACTCGTTCTGTACCCATGTAAGGGTCGTTGCAGAGTTTTCAATGATAGTGCAGCGGTCGTTATTTGTCAGCTGTGAGGGCAGATCTGTCGCACTGTCATAAGCACCCTTTCCGCCTCTCAGCACACCGAATTCTGAGGTGAATAACGCACGCGAAGCACAGTCGCTGCCGTTGATCTTGTCAGCGACCGTTCTGAATCCATAACCGTCTTCGGAATCAATAAACAGAGACGATGTTACGGTCAGTGCGCTGCTGAACGTCATTTCGTCTGTTGAAAGCTCGTTCACGATATCAATGCCTGTTCCCTTTGACTCAATGGTCAGCGGGGAGAGTATCTCAGCACATGACGCCTTTGTTGAGTGCAGGTAAATTCCTCTGCTGTTTTTGCCATCGGTGGCTTTGATCCTGATCGTGCCTCCCAGAAGCTTTGCACTCATGCCTTCAATACCGTCGGCATCTTTATCGCTTCCGGCAGTGATGGTTATATTATTGCCCTTGATATAAACGCCGTGAGCTTCTGAAGCCGGATCGCCGATCATGCGGGCATTGAAGCGTGACCAGATACCGTCACCCTCAGCAGACGTTATCTCCAGATCGTCAGCAACGATGTAAGGTGCCTGCGAACTGTATATAGCAGTCTTTCCCGTTATCAGGCCGCCGTTTTTGAAATAGCCCTCAAAGCAGCCGTTGGGAGTGTATATACCGTACTGGCTGTTGGTTTTTATCTTCATTTTGTCAGCAGTGAGCTTGAAATTGCCATTCTGAGAGAATATACTGCTGGCGGAGTTGAATTCACTGACGTTGATATCAATGTCAAGGCTTGTGATTATGCCGTAATAATCATTTTGGGATGTCCAAAGATTCAGAATGATATCAGGTGCATCAACTTTTAATGATTTTACCTCGACAGCGTTTCCGGTATCTGATGATGAATAAAGTGTGTGTCCGTTGCCGTCCGACACGATAGTCAGTGCATAGTCTCCCCTGATGCCGGTGAGGGACCTGGTCTCATCAAGCATAAGCACTGTATCAGCGGTCAGCGTGAATACCTCATTGTCAGGGATCGTACTGGCGAGGATAGTTACAGCCTCATCAGTGTTTTCGGACTTCTCAGCCGGCTCTGATACCGGTGTTTCCTCTGCATTTGCCCGCAGCGGCGTTTCCTGCGGCAAAAGAGTGAATACCATCAGCAGCGCCAGCATAGTGCTGAGCAGTCTTTTACTTAGCGGTTTTTGTGTTGCTTTCATAGTTTCGCCTCCTGTTAGATAATTGTGTTGTGAGTTTAAATACAATTTCTGAATATAAATATTCACTTTATCATAACACATTCAGCAAAAAAACACATGAGCCAAGTGGGTCAACTTTCGTCCAAATTTTTCCCAGTTTTTTTGTGCATACACACCAAAAAGAACTGACATTACGTCAGCCCTCCGGTTTTATGTCACTGTTATTGATGACAAGTCCGCCGCCTCTTGCTCTTATCGCAAGCTGCAAACGGCTCTTGAAGCCCGTTTTCAGCAGCATATCCGAAATATGCCGCTTGACTGTGCTTGCCGACATATAAAGCCGCTCGCCTATCTCCTTGTTTGAGGCTCCCGACACAAGCTCCCTCAGGACCTTCAGTTCAGCAGAGGTAAGCTCAGTGCTGATGATATCCCCGAATTTCACAGCAGGTGCAGAAGAAGGATAAACAGATTCCCCTGCCATTGTCCTGTCCATTATCTCGATGAGGGGCTGCTCCTGTACCTCTTTGTACCAGAAGCTGTCCACGCCGGCGCTCTTTGCCCTTTCTATGCAGAAGACCTCCGGCATTGAGGTCACTACCATTATCCTTATGCCGGGACAGCTCTCCTTTATCAGCTTTGCCGCGTCAATGCCGTCCATGCCGCTGCCCATTACAACGTCCATCAGCACAAGGTCTATTTTCCCTTTAAGGCATATCGCCGCTGCCTCCTCAGCAGATGCAGCCACACCTCCTATCTCATAATCCGCTGAATCCTTCACAGCAGTTTCAAACATCTGACGCACCATTTTCTGGTCATCTGCTATCAACACCCTGTATGCCATATCTGTATTCCTCCTTGATATGCTTCGGCAGCCACAATGTCATTTCAAACTCCGGCGAGCTCTTTACCTTCATGCTGCCGCCTATCTCCTCTGTCCGCCGCCTCAGATTTGCAAGTCCTCCAGTCTCCTCAACAGGCTTTACAGGCGGCAGTCCGTTGTTTGTGAACCGCAGGATATAGCCGTCCGCAGTTTCCTCAGATGAGATGTATGCGATATCTCCCTCAGCGTGCCGCAGCACATTTGTGACGTGTACTGTTATAGCTGTGTCCGCCGCGGAATCAAGTGCTTCCTCCTTCGGAAGCTCACCCGTCAGTTCAATGTGTATACCGAGGCTGTCAGCGTGTGTAAGGCTGAAAAACCCGGGCTCCTGCCAGTCCTCACGTTCCTCGTTTTTCAGGAGCGAGATATTCCTCCGCCACAGTGAGAGCATTTGCTCAGTGTCGGTATTTTCGGGATCGGCAAGGAAATGCCTTGTCATGAGCAGCATTTCGCCGAGGCTGTCATGGATCCGTATCTTTATCTGCAAGGTCTCCCTGTCCATGATGATATACTGTATACTGGAATTCAGCGCTTTCAGCCTTTCGTTTATTTTTTGTGCTTTTTTTTGATTTTCACGCATTTCTTCTGTAAGGCGGTATTTCTCCGTGACATCAAAAGCAAGAAGCTCATGTATAGGCTCTCCGTCAAGCACGTCCTCGCGATGTGAAAATCTGTATGCCGTACCGTCCTCCATAGGGATAACAGGTGCATCCCCTGCTGAGAATACAGTTTCCTTGAATCGTTCTGCGTTCATGACGGGAGTGCCTGTAAGCTTAACGGATATGCTGTTCATCTTGCGGTTCGTAAGCTTTGTCAGACCGCCGTCCCGGTAGAAGCATATCCCCACAGGCAGCTCGTCCATGCACTCCTTCACAGAGGCCGGCGTAAGACTGCTGTTCCTTATCCTGATACAGCTTATGATCTCCAGTACAGCTGTGCCTGTGAGCAGAAGGTCTGTCAGAAGGGCAGCTATCAGGTGTACGTTACCGATATCACTGTGATACTTTACGCGGAACATGAACAGCTCCATAAGCAGCAGCGAGAGAAGCGTCTCCGCTGATGACATCACAAGTCTGCCTGGCTTCCTGTCAAGCAGCAGGTGAAGTATGATAGTCAGGAAGAATACACAGCAGCAAACCAGCATCCATAACCCGATCCCGCCGGTTATATTTGATATAAGGCTATCCATTCGCTTCGCCTCCCGCAGAAAGTACGATATGCTGTATCTCGTCCTCGGTAAATGCCGTGAGCTTCAGACCGGCTGTCTCAATATTTCCTATATCGGCAGGGGTATCTGTTTCGACCGACAGCAGGATGTTTTCCGAAGGGCTTACGTTTACCGAAAGCGCTCCTGAACTGTCAATAATGGATTCTGTGACAGCTTCAAACACATCGTATGCAGCAATGACACTTTCAGACGCAAGCTCCCGCAGTCCGCCGTTCATCAATTCAGATTCGATGCCGAAAGGACGCATATGCTCCATGCTTTCTCTTATCGAAAGATAGAGCTCACTTGTAGGTATGGTGCGGCTTCTTCCAGCGATCAGCATAAGATTTGAGCAGCGCTTAACGTATGTTCCGAGCAGAAGACAGCGTTCCATTTTATGTTCAAGCGTCTCGCTGCCATGCAGGATCTCGTCTATTTTCACAAGCTGAGGATGAGTGTGCATGGCTATCCTGTCGTAAAGACGGTTCTGGGTTTCGTATTTGGCTTTTTCAGCAATGAGACGGTTTTCCTCCTCGATAAGAACATTTTCATCCTCTATCTGCTCTGTCAGATCCTCAATATCACTGTTCAGACGGTTCAGAACGGATATATCCTCGCTCCATGTGACGCTTCCGCCCCTTATGGTATAGGTCTTGCGGCTGTAGTCCGGATCGCCCTCAGTGTCAGACCAGTCTGACGAACGGTATACCGTCTTTCCGTCAGTGCTTTTCATTTCAGCATTGATATGTGCCTGCTCAAAGAGCCTGCTGTAGCCGGTATTTGAAGATATAAGCCCAATGCTTATACAGCCCTCCCATAGTCCCATGAACAGGAGCAGATACACCTCCTGAATGTTGTACAGCTTGATCCCGAAAACAGTCGGTGATCCGCCGGCTGCATAGTACAGGATAATAAGCACAAAAGCTGCCGCTGACGGAATGATAGGTACATACCAGTTTTTCCTGCACTGGGACAGCTGACATCTCTTGATAAGAAGGATATAGGAGCTTATTATCATTATGAACGACCACGCGAATATCACAAAATAAAGCCAATGATAGCTAACCCGATAGCTCCCGTCCTGCGAATGTGAAAACGTCAGCGCAAAGTGGTGAAGGTCATTTGTAAGCACACCTGTCATCATGAGTACAGCAGCTGTCCACTGTGACTTCATGACCGCGGACAGCTCGTCAGCTTCATCCCTGCCTACAAAAAATGCGGCAGTCAGCGAAAGCATAGGCATCGCTATGTATGATATGTAGTACAAGTACCACAGATAACGATCCGCCGCAGCAGAGTGCAAAAAAAAGATCCAGCGGCAGATACGCACGATGAACAGCAGCAGTAGGAATACAGCGGCCGCTGCAATATACTGTCGTATGCGCTTATGGATTATCCGCTGTACCGCCGTCACAGCCCACGCAATAATAATGAAGCAGTATAATATAGAGGCAGGAATAGGTATATGTTTGAACAAAACTGAGACCTGAGAAGTAATATCTATCACGAAGGCAAATAAAATGGCTGCTATAAACGCAGCGGTATGCCTATGCTCAGTCCGGACTATATGAAACAACGCTCAGACCTCCTTTTTGTTACATTATAACATATCGGAGAATGGTTTTCAAGACTTGAGAAGGATTTAAGGATCTATTCGGCAGAGAATGTGATAAGCTGCCTACGCCGCTATGGTGGCACGCTCAACTACCCGTGAGGCAGGCAACCTTGCCCGTGAAAATCAGCTCACCGAAAACGGCTACGATCTGATGATAATTACCGAGCATCACCCCTGCTGCGGACAGTGTGCAAGAGTGCAGGGACGTGTGTTCAGCATCTCCGGCAATGACAAACGCTTTCCTCCTCTGTCAGCGGCTTTCCCGAGCGGCTACAAGAACGTTCACCCGAATTGCAGCTGCGTCGCGGTGCCGTGGATAGAGGAGTTGCAGTCCCCGGAGGAGTTGAAGGAAGCGCTTGAAAAAGGCTCTCAGCCGCTCCGGGACGAGCGCTCTGCCGGGGAAAAGGCTCTATACACCCAGCAGCAGTCCGACAGCCGAAGGATGCGCGCAGATCTGGTGCAGTATCAGCGTTACAAGGCTCGCCTCGGTGACGATGCTCCGAAGTCCTTCTCGGCGTTCCGGCGTATGAAAAATGCCGGCGGAGACAGGTGGGATGAGCTCCAGAAGGAGTACCGGCAGAGGTTTGAAAAGTCGTCTGCCCCGGTCACCGTCAGTGAGCCTGAGAAGGCGGAGGGGGCTTATATTGAGGAACCTATTCCACAGACTGAAAATGTTAACAATCAGTCTATTGACAATATCGCAGAAAGTGGTATAATTGAACCAAAGATATTTTATAGCGGCGATGAGGTCAATGATTTCTTCTATTACGATGGTAAGGAAAGCAGCAGTTACACAAAATGGCTTTCCTCACTTTCAGATGAAGAAAAGAGAAGTCTCAGATTCTATACTTCCAATGGCTACATCAAAATTAATGATATTTTGCGTCAACAAAAAGAATGGAAAGGAACATCAGCGACAATCAGAAACATTGATAAAGCGATTTCTTCGTTTGAACTAAAAGAAGATATTACTGTTTATCGTGGAGTAAGAGATTTTTATGGAGCATCGATTGTTGAGAGCGATGATTGGAATGATATTCGAGAAACTATTGGAAAAACTTTTTTAGATAAAGGCTTTGGAAGTTCAACTGCTTTGCACGGTAATAGTGTTGCAACATCAAAACCATTTCTCTTTGAAATCGAAATCCCCGCTGGAAAAGGCAGAGGAGCGTACATTAATAGACTTTCAAGCACTTTTGAAGATGATGAGTATGAGTTCTTAATTGCGCGAAACAGTAAATTTAAAATTATTGATGTATATGAAAACAATGAACCGATACCGCCGCAAAAAATCATAAAGATGAGGATGATTGTTGATGACTAAGCTTGAACACTTCCCCTTTTATATCAACTATATGGATATTGACTTATATCTTTTTTGGCTAATGGACAATTACGGAACTGATGCAGCATTTGTGCCTTTACTTGATGCTGAGTTTGGGGCGCGTATATACAAACCCGACAAAAATGCTGATGAGTTACTCTTAGAAATCCGGCAGTTTTTGTGCAATAAAGGATTTGAAAAAGAAGTCCTCAGTTGCGATAAAGCTTTTTCAGAAAATGAAGAAAGAAAGGAAAGAGGTAAAGTTAATCCTTACATTCCTTTGAGCAAGCGTACCGAATCAGAATAACCGCCCATAACAAGGCGGTTTTCTTATACCCATTTGAAGGAGGTGAGGAGAATGGAACTGAAAGACACTATCGAGCTTATGCAGTCCGAGGACTACAAGGAGCGCTTTATGGCAGAACATCAGCAGCTTATCATCAGGTACAAGAAGCTGAAAAAGATGTACGACAACTGGGACAACCTGAGCTTTGTACCGCGCTGCCCTAAGAGCATTTACAAAATGCAGCTCGAAGCTATGGAGAAGTATCTTGCGATACTTGAAGCAAGGGCAGCAATCGAGGAAGTCCCTGTGTGGGACTGCACAGCAGAATAACGCTTACAAGCATTTGCGACCGACAATAATGTCGGCGGCAAGTGCTATTTTTATGTCCGGAACGACGAGAAACTATCAAGCAAAGCAGAAAGGTACTGCGAAAACAAACTGAAAGCGAGGAATT
>CAMOXW010000047.1 GCA_946629405.1 uncultured Ruminococcus sp. | reverse complement strand
TGAGGTGAGCGGTAAGGTCGTTGATCCTTCTTGTAAGGATAGCGATCTGGACCTCAGGAGATCCTGTGTCATTTTCGTGTGTTCTGTTAGCCTCGATAACGGCTGTCTTTTCATCTTTCAGTAACATTGAAAGCACCTCATAAAAATATTATTCCGACAACTCAGATCAGGGTGGAATTGAGGTCAAGCCCTTGTCCAAGTACACGGTGATAATATTATATCACACTTTTTTGGATTTGTAAAGTGCTTTTTTGCAATTTTTTCTTATTTTTATAATAAACCTCCATACTTGCCGACAGTAATAACGTTATCCGCGCCTGCAATATCCTCAAAAGTGAGACTTCCAGAGTAGGGGAGAGTTCCCATAAGAGTAACGACCGTGCCGTCCTCATAGATTCCGTATATCTCAAACTGATTTCCGTCGTTGAAAAGTGCGAGCCTGCTGCCACCGCGTGCGTTGTTCAGGGAGCCTGCGATGCTCTGCGAGGCAGAATAGTCTGTGGCCGCAGGCTGACCATTGCGGCAGTCTGCCTTTATCACTCCGAGGTATCTGTCATCGGCAGCTATAAGATAGTTCCAGATATTGGACATACCGAGGCAGCCGTTTTCGTCGGTTATCGCTATTTTGAACACAGCAGCGGCATGAGCTCCGGGATCGGTGCCGCCGTCTATTTGAAAGATGTTCTCCTTATCCCTGAAATTATTAAGGTAATTCTCAAACATCACACTGTTCATCGGCGAAATATTATCGACGGTATTATCCTTACCATCAAGCATGATCCTGCGGTACTCATCAGGAGGTATTTCTCCGGTTAAAGGGATATCCACAAGCGAATCGCCATTTGTAACTATCATCTGATCTTCTGCATCAGAAACAGAAGATGAACTATTGCTTTTTCCCGAACAGGAAAAGGCTGAGAGTAATGATGCAATAACTGTCATCGAAATAAGAATAGTTTTTTTCATGGCAAGCTCTCCTTATCAATGTTTTTGTTATTTTTTAATAACATCAGCTCCGACCAATTTATGTTCACATTATAGTATATTGTGCATAATTTGTCAATATATATCAGAAATTTTATTTAATTTTTAAAAAATCTCATAGATCGCCAGCGTATTTGCATCCTATTATATATTTCTTGCAATTTATAGTTGACTATTGTTTGTTTTTGTGGTAAAATGAATAGAGTAAAACCATGTAGTACAGCCGGATGGAGGTAAAATATATGAAAAAAGATGAATTTCCCTATGTCTGGACAGATAAAAAACGCACTCTCTTCGGACTTCCTTTATCGTTTACCAGATACTTTCTTACCGAGACTAAGTTCATTACTCGCACAGGCTTCCTCAGTGTTGACGAGGACGAGATCGACCTCTACAAAATCACAGATAAAAAGGTCCGCTTCCCATTCTTCCAGAGAATGTTCAAGTGCGGCTCTATTATTATCTACAGCCGCGACGCAGATACACCCTCAAAGGAGATACACTGCGTAAAGAACGTTCGTCAGGTATCTGAGCTGCTCGACAAGTACCTCACCATCATGCGTGACAAGTATGGCATTAGAGGAAGAGATATGATCAACTTTCACGACCAATATGATGATGTAGATACCAGCAATGATTTTGATATTATTTGAATAACAGGTGATATAATGCTTTCATTTATAACTGAAAAGCAGTCCTGCTGGGATCGGCTCAAGGCTGAAAAGCGCCCGATATTCATATACGGTATGGGAGACGGCGCACTGAAGATCATGTCGGTTTTCAGAAAGCGTGAAATAGCCGTTTCTGGTATTTTTGCAAGTGATGATTTCGTAAGAGGACATTCCTTCGAGGGCTTCCGCGTCCATAAGCTTGCGGAGATAGAGGAGGCTGTCGATGACTTCGTTGTTGTTCTCGCATTCGCGGCAGGCTATCAGGAGATCGTTGATAAGGTGCAGGACATAGCTTCAAGGCATACTCTTTATGTTCCTGATGTACCGGTAGTGGGGCAGGGGATATTCACTTATGAATATTGCCAGGAAAACGCAGAAAAGATACGCAAGGTCTATGACAGTCTCGAAGACGACTATTCAAGAAAAGTCTATGCGAATATCCTCAACTTCAAGATAAGCGGTAAAATTGAGTATCTCTCCGCAGTAACAACTTCAAAGGCGGAGATATACAAGAAGATAATACGTCCGGGTCTGAACGAATACTACGTTGACCTCGGAGCCTACAACGGTGATACTATCAGGGAACTCCTTGAATTTACCTATGGTAAATATGCGGCTATCTATGCCCTTGAACCGGACAGAAAGAATTTCAGAAAGCTCGCCAGATCCGTTGACGGCATGAGCCATGTCTATGCCTTTAACGCTGCCGCATGGTGCGTGGACGGTGAGCTGCCGTTTGCTGCAAAGGCAGGCAGACAGTCTGCGATATCTGCCGATTCTGAAAACATGGTCAAGGCTATGACAGTTGACAGTATACTCGGCAAAAAAGGGGCTACAATAATTAAAATGGACGTCGAGGGCTTCGAGCGTGAGGCTATCTGGGGTGCTGCACAGTGCATTGCTCACTACGCTCCAAAGCTGATGATATCGCTCTACCACAGGAATGAGGATATCTTTGAGTTACCGCTGCTTATAAAAACTCTCAACCCCTCATACAAGCTCTATATCAGACACCAGCTATATATCCCTGCATGGGAGACAAATCTCTATGCAACACTGTAAATAACGGAAAATGACCGGGACTGCGTCGTGCAGTCCCTTTCTGTACCTGAAAGGAGTAACGATGGATACGATAAAAAGGATGAAGGAGATAAACGAAATCCTCGAAAAAGCCTCAGATGCTTACTACAACACTGGCGCAGCTGTAATGAGTGACCATGAGTACGATGCTCTCTACGATGAGCTCTCTTCTCTCGAAAAGGAAACAGGTATCGTACTCAGTGGAAGCCGCACTCAGAAGGTCGGTTTTGAAGTTGCATCAGCTCTGAATAAAGTAAGGCACCAGTCCAGAATGCTCTCCCTTGAAAAGACAAAAAGTGTAGACGAACTTGCAGCGTGGCTCGGCAGCAATAAGGGTTTCCTTAGCTGGAAGCTTGACGGTCTTACACTTGTACTGACTTATGAAAACGGCGAACTCGTACAGGCTGTTACCCGCGGCAACGGCGAGGTAGGAGAGGATGTTACTGCAAACGCGAGGCATATCAAGGGGATACCTGCAATTATACCTTTCAAGGGCAGACTCATTGTCCGCGGTGAATCACTGATGAAGTACAAGGACTTCGACCGGGTGAATGCTTCTATAGAGGACGGTTCAAAATACAAAAATCCCCGGAATCTCTGCGTTGGCACAGTACGGAACCTTGACCCGAAGGTCACTGCCGAGCGCAGTGTGAATTTCTTTGCATTCAATCTTGTTTCAGCAGAGGGTAATGATGACAACTCGTTCAGTTCAAGGCTGAACTGGCTCAGCAGTCTCGGTTTTCAGACAGTGTACGGAGTCCTTACTGACAGCGCAGGAATAGCTGATGAAGTAAAGCGCTTTGAAGCGGATATCATCAACAACGAATTTCCGTCCGACGGCCTTGTGCTAATGCTTGACGATGTAGCATATGGTCTGAGCCTCGGCGAGACCTCACACGCTCCGAGAAACGGTATTGCTTTCAAATGGCGTGATGAGACCGCCGATACAAAGCTGCTTGAGGTTGAATGGTCAGCAAGCCGTACCGGACTGCTTAATCCTGTTGCTGTATTTGAACCTGTTGAGCTTGAAGGAACGACCGTTTCGCGTGCGTCAGTCCATAATGTGAGTATAGTCAGGCAGCTCAGGCTCGGGATCGGCGATACACTTACGGTATACAAGGCTAATATGATAATCCCGCAGATCCTCGAAAACAAGACCGCTTCAGGCACACTTGAAATCCCTGAGGTCTGTCCTGTATGCGGCGGAAAAACTGAAATTAGATCGTCTGATGACGAGGTCGAAACGCTCATCTGCACCTCTCCGGACTGCGCTGCCAAGCATATCGGAAAATTCGAGCATTTCGTCCAGCGCGATGCTATGAATATAGTAGGTATGTCAACTGCAACCATTGAAACCCTTATAAGCGAGGGCTGTATAAGCAGTTACCGCGATTTCTATCACCTTCCGGACCATAAGGATAAAATAATTGCTCTGGATGGCTTTGGAGAGAAATCCTACGCAAAGCTGATTAAGGCTATAGATAATTCCCGGAATACCGAGCTGAGCAGGGTACTGTACGCGATCGGTATACCTAATATAGGAAGAGCTGCTTCAAAGCTTATCTGTGCAGTTTACAAAACACCTCAGGAACTTGAGGGGCTTACCTTAGAACAGCTCACTGCTATCGACGGAATAGGTGAAGTCCTTGCAGGCGACTACGTCAGATTTTTTGCGGACAGCAGTAATCTTGCGGAATATCACGCACTTCTGAACGAGCTTGAAATCAGTAAAGAACCTGACAGCCTTGCAAATACAGGTATATCCGGCAAGACATTTGTTATAACAGGCTCAGTCAGCATATGGAAAAACCGGAGCGAGCTTAAAGAATTCATCGAACGCTGCGGCGGTAAAGTAGCCTCCGCGGTTTCTTCAAAAACAGACTTTCTTATAAATAACGATTCCAAATCAAATTCCACAAAAAATAAAACTGCGAAGTCTCTCGGAGTAAAGATCATAACCGAAACGGAATTTCGTTATATGGCGGGACAAGAATGATGCCGCACTGATTTCCTTATGCAATTGAAAAAAGTATTCATTTCGGAGCTTTAAGAACAAAACGGAGTAGAAAGAAAAATGATACTGTGATATAATATCAGTAGTTCCAGAAGGAGCTACTATTTTTTTTATTTAGTTAGCCTGATCTAACTAATAAGGGAAGGCGGTGATTATATGAATGGCGACGTTTTTGAAGCACTCGATCGTGCGGGCTTTGGTTCAAATGTACATGAGGTCGCGGCAGAGGGCGAATGCCGCGTACTGCGCCTTGACGATAAAACCGGTGAGGGATTCATGACGATGTATGGTGTTTTTGACGGTATATATCTGATGTACAATGATTTCCATTTGCAAAGCTGCAGATCAGAGTACCAGAACGCAGAAACAGTATTCTGCATTGACCATTGCCGCGAAGGCCGCATTGAACATGAAAACGACCTTGGCGGACGTTATTACATGGAAGCCGGCGATATCCGAATCGACCGGCGTGTACATCATGAGGGCAGTATCCATATGCCGCTTTCACATTATCATGGCATTACAGTCGGATTTGTTCAGAGCCTGGCGGAACGTTCGCTTGCAGAAGCGTTTCCCTTGCTGAATATTGACCTTTCGCAATTATCTGATAAATTCTGCCCGCAGGGAAAAGAGATACTGCTGCGTTCCAATGAGCTGCTTAACCAGATATTTGCACAGCTCTATCACGTTCCGCATGGTATCCGTAATGATTATTACAGGATCAAAACCGTGGAGCTTTTGCTTCTTCTGAATACCTTAGATCCGACGCAGATCAATGAGCAGAGGCAGTATTTTCCTGCGAGCCAGACAGAAAAAATAAAACAGATACACTCGCTGATTACCGAAAAACTCGACATGACTTATAGCGTTGAAGCTTTGTCAGAAGAATTTGATCTTCCGCCTGCAACCTTGAGAAAGGTGTTCAAGGGCGTATACGGCAAACCGGTATATCAGTACATAAAAAGCTGCAAAATGAAGGCTGCGGCTTCCATGCTTATCACGGACAGAGCACTGAATATATCCGAGATCGCGCAGAAAGTCGGTTATGACAATGCCTCAAAATTCTCTGCGGCGTTCCGTGATGTAATGGGCATGACACCGCAGAATTATCGTAACAGACAGGAGGAACCATAATGGGAAAAGACAAACACGGCTCATTCGGTTGGCTGCTTTCACAGTCGGAGGAGCGCAAAGGAAAATTTACCGCAAGCGTTATTCTTGCGGCAATAAGTATGCTCTGCGGCATTGTGCCATATTATTTTGTCGCAAAGATTGTTAAGATGCTTCTTGACGGCAGTACGAACAAATCAGCGTACATTGCATACTGCGGGATAATAATGGCACTGTGGCTCGGACACGCTTTATTCCACGCATTATCAACCGCTAATTCACATCTTGCGACATTCCATACGCTTGCAGTAATTCGCAAGAAGGCACTTGACAAGCTTGCTAAAATGCCGCTCGGCAACGTTTTAAGTCAGCCATCCGGCGCACTGAAAAGTACACTTGTCGAACGGATCGACAGCATTGAAACAACGCTTGCACATATTCTTCCGGAATTCACTACAGGAATCGGAGCGCCGATAATTGTGCTGATCTACATTTTCTGCATAAGCTGGAAGCTCGGACTTGCGGCGCTCATAACAGTGCCGCTTGGGATCGTGTGCTATGCTCTGATGATGTTCGGCTATGAGGAAAACTATGGCAGGACAGTCCGTGCAACTAAGGCGCTGAACGCTGTAACAACTGAGTATATAAACGGAATTGAAGTTATCAAGGTATTCGGCAAGGCACAGTCGAGTTATGAGAAATTTGCGGATGCAGCAAAGGAATCAGCGGCAAGCTTTGTTGACTGGATGAGGAAATGCAATGTCTATATGACATTTGCAATGTGTATCATGCCTGCTACAATGCTTTCAGTTCTTCCGATCGGAGGAATAATGGCGATCCACGGGACGGTGAGCACTGCTGATTTCATCACTGTCATTATCCTGACAGTCGGCCTGATAGAACCGCTCATCGGTGTCATGTCATATTCAGACGATATCGCGCAGATGGATACAATTGTTACGGAGGTACGAAATATTATTGATGCACCTGAAATG
>CAMOXW010000046.1 GCA_946629405.1 uncultured Ruminococcus sp. | reverse complement strand
GCCCTGTCGGGCAAAACAAAGTGCAAGAAAAATTATCGGAAAAATTTTTTTCTTGCACTTTGACAACTAAAAATTGGCTTTTAAAAGCTGTATAAAGCCAATTTTTAGTTGTTGAGCAGACATTAATTAATGAAAAAGAATTCATTATATCTTATTCAAATGCCCTTGCAGATACGCAGATCAAGGATCTGCTTCATGCAATCGGGCAATTATATCACAACGCTTCGTTTATGTGATACAATGTTTGAGTGACGATTACCCAAAGCTATGGAGGTACTATGATTACAGTAAGCAATGTGAGCGTACAGTTCGGCGGGACTACGCTCTTCAAGAACGTTAATCTTAAATTCACAAACGGCAACTGTTACGGCGTTATCGGCGCGAACGGCGCCGGCAAATCCACCTTTCTCAGAGTGCTCTGCGGCGAGCTCGAACCGGCTTCCGGCGAGGTCGCTATGCCGAAGGAGGAACGCCTCAGCGTACTTAAACAGGATCACTTCGCCTATGACGAATATACCGTTCTTGACACCGTTATTATGGGAAACGAGCGCCTGTACCAGATAATGCAGGAAAAGGACGCACTCTATGCCAAGGAGGACTTCTCCGAGGAGGACGGCGTAAAGGCTTCCGAGCTCGAGGGCGAATTCGCCGAGCTGGGCGGCTGGGAGGCTGAATCAGACGCCTCCAAGCTCATACAGGGACTCGGGCTCCCGGAGGATATTCTCTATCAGCAGATGTCCGGCCTTTCCGGTAACGAAAAGGTGAAGGTGCTTCTTGCACAGGCACTTTTCGGCAATCCGGATATAATCCTTCTCGATGAGCCTACAAACCACCTCGATATAGATGCAGTAAAGTGGCTGGAGGACTTCCTCTCCGAATATTTCGGAACAGTGATAGTTGTCTCCCACGACAGGCACTTCCTCAACAACGTCTGCACCCACATCGTTGATATCGACTATAACAAGATAAAGATGTACGTCGGAAACTATGAGTTCTGGTACGAATCCAGCGCCCTCATCCAGCGTATGATTAAGCAGCAGAATAAGAAAAATGAGGAGAAGATCAAGGAGCTCAAGGAGTTCATCGCCCGCTTCTCCGCGAATAAGTCGAAGTCAAATCAGGCGACCTCGCGCCGGAAACTCATAGAAAAGCTGACTGTGGAGGAGCTTCCCGCTTCAAGCAGACGCTATCCCTTCATCGGCTTCGATATGGACAGAGAGCTCGGCAAGGACGTTTTGCAGGTGGACGGAATAAGCAAGACCGTTGACGGTGTAAAGCTTCTCAATAACGTCAGCTTCACCCTCGGACGCACCGACAAGGTCGCATTTATCGGTGAAAGTGAGCAGGCTATAACCATGCTTTTCAAGATACTCATGGAGGAGGAGCAGCCGGACGAGGGCAGCTTCAAGTGGGGCGTTTCCGTGACGACCTCATATATGCCGGTCGATAACGGAAGCTTCTTCAACGGCTGCGAAATGTCCATTCTTGACTGGATAAGGCAGTATTCGGTAAAGGATGAAACAGAGACCTACCTGCGCGGCTTCCTCGGACGTATGCTTTTCTCCGGCGACGATGTTTACAAGCCGGTCAACGTGCTCTCCGGCGGCGAAAAGGTAAGATGTATGTTTTCACGAATGATGCTTTTCGGCTCGAACGTGCTGCTGCTTGACCGTCCCACGAACCACCTCGACCTCGAGAGCATCACAGCGGTCAACAACTCCCTCATCAATTTCAAGGGAGTGGTGCTGCTTTCCTCACACGACCACGAAATTCTCCAGACCACCGCGAACCGCATAATCGAGATAACTCCTGAGGGCTGCATAGACCGTCAGGGTACCTACGAGGAGTATATAGAATTCAGGAAAAACAGCAGTAAATAGCGAACGGCAGGAGTTCTTCCTGCACTGATTTAAGGGTGAAGTCTATGGCGTATTATGATAAAAAAATAGAGAAATACTGTCTGACCAAGGAGGAAATGGAAACTATTCCCAAAGAAGAGGCGCGCTCCAGAATGATAAAGGGACTTTTCGCCTGTTTCCTGCTTCTCCTCGTTCCGATAGGCATCGTTATGCTCATCGGTATGACACCGCTGGGCGGTTATGACATTATTATCGTCCTCGGCTCCGTTGCGGCAGGATATATTATGCTCACCGGAATTGTGAACGTGCCATTACAGATAAGGGAGTATTTCAGGAACAACAAAAGACTTGAATACGACGAAAAGCACAAGGACGAGGGCTCAGAGGACGGGTCAATGTAGACATCGCCCTCTGCAAACATTCCCGGTAATTATTTTAGATACGTCCCCGCAAGGGAATACCGCAGCTAAGCTCTAAAATCTAAGCACTAAAAATTTAAAAAATCCCTTGACAAATCCGGAGAGATGTGGTATAATGGCAAGGTATCGTGTGAACGGTACTATTATCCTTGCCCGCAGTAGGTTGTGGGCATGATCCAGAAGGAGGTGTTCATTAATGGCAAAGGTATCCGCAAAGTATGAAGTAATGGTTGTTTTCAGTCTCAAGGACGGTGAGGAGGCTATGAAGGCTCTCGTCCAGAAGTTCGAGGAGAGGATCAAGCGTCACGCCGAAGCTGTTGAAGTCAACGAGGATTGGGGCAAGCGCAAGCTCGCATACCCTATCAACGACGAGACAGAGGGTTACTATGTGATCTACACATTCCAGTCGGCTCCCGATTATCCCGCTGATCTTTCAAGACGTCTCAATCTTTCCGACGGCATTCTTCGCTCACTCGTTACTGTAGTCGAGGAATAAGCCCGGAGGTCACATTACTGTCATATAAGGAGGATAGTCCATGAATAAGGTTATTTTGGTCGGAAGACTTACCGCTGACCCTGAGCTCAGACAGACCCAGAGCGGCGTCGCTTCATGCAGGTTCACCATTGCTATCGACAGAAAATTTGCCGATAAGAATACCGGTGAGAGACAGGCTGACTTCATCCAGTGCATCGCATGGAGACAGTCCGCTGAATTTATCGCCAAGTATTTCAGCAAGGGCAAGTGGATCTGCGTCGAGGGCAGCCTCAGAAACAATAACTACCAGGACAAGAACCACCCAGACGTTACTCATTATACTATGGACGTTATGGTGGACAATGCTGAATTTGTCGGAAATAAGGGCGAATCCGGCGGCAGTCAGGGCGGTTATCAGAACGGCGGCTATCAGAATAACGGCTATCGCAATAATAACTATCAGACTCCTCAGCAGCAGTCTGCTCCCGCACCTGCTGCTCCCGCAAATGACAGTATGTCCTATGGCTCGCTGAACGAATTTGAAGAAATCCTCAGCGACGGAGACGTTCCGTTTTAAAGAAGCTGATCTCAATTTTTACGAAAGGAGTAGCCACATCCTCTGAGGTGTGCGGTTTTAGTTATGGAAAAGGAAAGAAACACAAGACCGTCTAAGAAGCCCCGCAAGAAGGTTTGTATGTTCTGTGCTGACAGGATCGAGAGAATTGATTACAAGGACCTCACCAAGCTCAGAAAG
>CAMOXW010000045.1 GCA_946629405.1 uncultured Ruminococcus sp. | reverse complement strand
GGAAAGGTGCATATGCTCGCGGATAATATCATACATCTCATGCGCGGTCAGATCTACACTATAGAAGGAAAAAGGATCTTCACATTCGGCGGCGGTCACAGTCAGGACTTTGAATTTCGCGGCGACGGCGAGATGTGGTGGCAGAGAGAGCAGCCATCCCACGATGAGATCAGGGGGGCTATAAGTGTTCTTGCAGAAAACGCTAACGAGGTAGACTATATTATCACTCATGAGCCGCCTGCTTCCCTGAAAGACTGCCTGAACGTCGATGTTCTGCAAAGACTCGAGGTACACGCCTTCTTCGAGGATATCATCAAAACCTGCAAATATAAAAAATGGTTCTTCGGAAAATGCCACATCGACAAGCATATCCCCATAAAATTCTACGCTGTGTTCAATACCGTCACACCTGTAAAATAACGGAATATTTCGTCGGAAAAGCTCATAATATATACCACGGCAATTGCCGGAGTACAATTTTGAGAGGTACATATTATGAAAAAATTCAGCCTTACCGACCTTCTTATTTTCATTGTGTCGGCTGAGCTCACAGGCGCGGTCTCAGCTCTTTTGTCCGGCAGATTTTCAAGCCTTTACGCAGAGATTCGCAATCCCCCGCTATCTCCACCGGGCTGGGTATTTCCGGTAGTATGGACGCTGCTCTACGCCCTCATGGGACTTGGCGCGTATCTTGTCTTCCGAAACGAAGACTTCGGTACTGAACGAAGCACTGCTCTCGGGATATACGTCATTCAGCTCGGAGTTAATTTCCTGTGGAGCATTTTTTTCTTCCGGTTCAGACTGTTCGGTGTTGCAGCGTTTACTGCGCTGATACTTGCTGTGCTTGTTGCAGCTATGGTCCTCTCGTTCCGGAAGATCAGCAGAACCGCTGCCGTTCTGAATATCCCCTACCTGTTATGGAGCGTATTTGCGGCATATCTTGCCTTCGGCGTATGGATCCTGAACTAAGAGTATGGAAATATTAGGTAAAAATTATTCCAACGTTTTAATATTGATTTAACTCATTATCTCTGGTATAATGTAATTAATCCCGAAAGGGAAATACATCTGGAGGTAAGATATATGTGCTGCAATAATATCTGGAAGCTGCTCTGCAAGCTCTTCGGACTTGGCTGCTGAGCCACAAAAGAAACTCCCCTGTTCTCAGGGGAGTTTTCTTATTTTTCACAGCTGTGTATAGCCTTTACCGGACAAGCCGCCATGCAGGCACCACAGTTTGTACATTTGTCATAATCTATGGATGCGTGGAAGTTTGTTACAGTTATTGCTCCGTTAGGACATTTCTTCTCGCATATCTTACAGCCGATACAGCCGTTCTTACAGCTCATCTTCGTGACCTTTCCGTTGTCCGCAGACGAACAGAGAACGTCAATGTGCTTTGCAAGAGGCTTTATACTGATAAGACTATTCGGACACGCCGTGGCACACTGTCCGCACGCTCGGCAAAGTGCCGGGTCGATCTTAGCAACTCCTGTGCCAAAGCTTATAGCGCCATGCTCACAGACTGCTGCACAGTCGCCGAAGCCCATACAGCCGTACTTGCACATTCCGTCACCGCTGTAGAAACGCTTTGCCGCCTTGCAGGAGCGTAGTCCCGTGAATACAAACGAACGCTGTGTAGCCTCACAGTCACCGTTGCAGTGGACTATTGCTACCATAGGTACAACGTCAGCAGCGGCGGTTCCAAGTATCTCAGCGATCTTTCCGGCAGCATCCGCGCCTCCGGGTCGGCAGAGATTTGTCGCTGCGCCCTTTTCGATTATAGCAGCAGCATAGTCAGCACATCCCGCAAATCCACAGGCACCGCAATTTGCCTGAGGCAGAGCCTCACCGATTTTTTCTATCCTTTCATCAACTTCAACGTGGAACAGCTTTGCAGCAACCGTGAGAAGAACTCCCGCGAGTATTCCGCAGCCTCCTACGATAAGTGCTGGTATCAGATAAGTCATTTCCGCACCTCCTTAGCTGAACAGTCCCGAAAAGCCCATAAAGCTCACGGATACTATTGAAGCTGCTATCAGGGTCGAAGGTACACCCTTGAAGGTCTCAGGAATGTCTGCGTATTCGAGCTTCTTGCGTACCCCGGAGAATATGACCAGAGCGAGCATGAAGCCAAGTCCTCCGCCGAATGCATTGACTATTGATTCGCCGAAATTGTAGCTGTTGTCAATATTGAGTACGGTAACGCCCAGTACAGCGCAGTTCGTTGTAATAAGCGGAAGATAAACACCCAGTGACTTGTACAGCGAAGGTATGCACTTTTTCAGCATGGTCTCTACAAGCTGTACGAACAGCGCGATCACCAGTATAAATACGACCGTATCGAAGTATTCAAGATCGTTCGGAACGAGTATTCCGTGGTGTATCGGATAGGTAACGAGAGTTGCACATATCATTACAAAGGTTACCGCAAGTCCCATGCCTGTGGCGCTGTCGAGCTTCTTAGATACGCCGAGGAAGGGGCAGATGCCCATAAATTTTGAGAGTACAAAGTTATCTGTCAGCATTGCTGAGAGAAGTATCACGAATAAAGCCTTCACTGACAATCACCTCCGCTCTTTCCACAGGTCTCAGCGTGTGGACAGCCCTTGCAGCCAAGCTCCTGCGGGGGCTTCTTGTTTGAAAGCTTGTTCACAAGTGCGATTATTATGCCGAGCGTGAAGAAGCCCCCTGCCGGCATTATGAACAGAAGCATCGGATTGGTATGGAGGACGGGGATGTCCATTCCCATCCACTGACCTGCGCCGAGTATCTCACGGACTGAACCCATGAGGAACAGCGCAAGCGTAAAGCCTATGCCCATTCCTACTGCATCACAAGCTGAGGCGACTACACCGTTCTTGCTTGCGAACATCTCTGCTCTGCCGAAGATTATACAGTTTACCGTAATAAGCGTAAGATATATTCCGAGGCTGTCGTAAAGATCCGGCAGATAGCCCTCAAGAAGGAATCCGATAAGCGTTACAAAGCTTGCTATGATCACTATGAACGCCGGTATTCTTACCTTGTCAGGAATGACCTTTCTAAGCGCTGATATTACTATGTTTGAACCGAGAAGGACAAATGTTGTCGCAAGTCCCATTCCTATGCCGTTTTTCGCCTGAGTTGTTACTGCCAGCGTCGGACACATACCAAGCAGCATCACAAGCGTAGGGTTTTCTTTAAGTATGCCCTTGGTAAGCTCCTTACCCAGCGAATTCTTATTCTCTGCCACTCAGTATCGCCTCCTTATTTTTATTGTATACGTCGAGCGCTGTCTCGACTGCCTTTTTCATGCCCTTTGACGAGAAGGTTGCTCCGCTTATCGCTTCAAGCTCAACTGGCGAGCTCACCGCGCCGTAGAACTGCTCGCGGAAGTCTGAGTTGTCCTTCACCTTCGAGCCAAGGCCGGGAGTTTCTCCCAGCGCTATGAATTCTATCTTTGAGATACTGCCGTTCTCATCTATGCCTACAAGAATATTGATGCCATCTTTGGAATAACCGTCAGTTATTACCTGTACGGCAGTCTTTCCGTCGGGAGTTACAGCTATTGCTTCAACTGAGTCCTCGCCGAAATTTGTGTCCAGAAGCGTAATATCAGTCTTGCCGAAAAGAGATTCGACGGAGCTGCTGAACTTCTTCTCCTTCTGCTCCTCAATACTGTCAGCTGTCATTTCATGAGCAAGCACAAGCAGCAGCGAGGTGACTATACATATCATCGTGAGGACGAGAGTGGGTAATACGTTTTCTTTCATTTGCTCTCAGCCTCCTTTGCACCGAATACCTTTGTGCGGGTGAGCTGCTCTATGTACGGTGTGAGCACGTTCATAAGCAGTATCGAGAAAGATACACCCTCGGGATATGAGCCAAAGTGCCTGATAACAAAGGTTATGATACCGCAGCCCAGGCCGAACACTATCTTTCCCTTTGTGGTGATAGGAGTTGTTGCGTAGTCTGTTGCCATGAAGAATGCTCCGAGGAATACTCCGCCTGCAAGTATATGATAAAGCGGATCGCCGCCTGATACCCAGGTGAGAAGGGCAAGGCTTCCGATGAAGGATGCCGGTGCAGCAAGCGAGATTATCTTTCTGCAGGCAAGATACAAGCCTCCGATGAGCAGCGCAAGTGCACAGGTCTCACCAAGACAGCCGGCAGTAGTTCCGAGGAAAAGGTCTTTATAGGATGCGGAACTCTGCCCGATACCGGCAAGCTCTGCACTGCTCATACCCTCAAGTCTCAGCGGAGTTGCAGCCGAAACCGCATCTACCTTCTCACCGAACGGAAGGTCCCACTTTGTCATTGCCGAGGGGAAAGATACCATAAGCACGATTCGTGCTGTTATAGCCGGGTTTGCAAAGTTCTGTCCAAGTCCTCCGAAAAGCTGCTTAACTATTACTATAGCCACAAATGAGCCGATCACCGCCATCCAGTATGGCAGCGAAACAGGAAGGTTCATTGCAAGTATCAGTCCTGTAACTACTGCCGAAAGATCAGTGATTGTATTGTCACGCTTCATCAGCCTTCTGCTCAGATACTCAAATATAAGACAGCTTGAAATGGTGACCGCAGTCAGAGGAATTACGCGAAGTCCGAATATGTAGCACGCCGCACACCATGCAGGAAGCAGCGCGATTATAACGTTGAGCATTATGCCGGACGTTTTGGTATAGTTTTCGTCGTGCGGAGACGGCGAAACGATAAGCTTATTCAATGTCCTGCCTCCTTACTTTCTCGGTATCAGCATTTTTGCGAGCTGATTTGTCTCGGCGAGCTTCCTGTTCGCCGGACATACATAGGTACAGCTTCCGCAGTTCATGCAGAGCGTGACCTTGAGAGCCTTCAGATCCTCAACGCTTCTGATTTTGTACGCCTTGTCGATCTCAGCAGGCATGAGTCCGAGCGGACATACCCTTACGCAGCGGCCGCATCTTATGCAGGCTGAGGTCTTTCTGTCGTCGTAATTATTTATCGCAAGCAGCGCATTGGAAGTTTTTACGACCGGCATTTCAACGTCAGGTATGCTCATTCCCATCATTGGACCGCCGGCGATGATTTTCTTTACGTTGTCAAAGTCAGTCTTGCAGAATTCCAGCACCTCGCGGAAGGAAGTTCCGATAACTGCACGGACGTTCTTAGGCTCGCCAACAGCATTTCCGTCAACTGTAAGCCTGCGCTCAGTGAGCGGCATACCTGTCTTTGTGTAACGGTAGAGGAAAGCACAGGTCGAAACGTTCAGAACGATAACATTTTCATCCGAGGGAAGCTCCCCCTCCTTGACGATACGTCCTGTTGTGCTGTAGATTATCACCTTTTCGGCTCCCTGAGGATAGCTCGAGGGGAGAGTTACTATATCTATAGTGTCATCGTTTGCAGCCATTTCAGTGAAGTTCCTGATAGCCTCAGGCTTATTTGCCTCTATTGCAAGCTTTGCATATTTTATTCCGAGCTGGGACTTCACAAGATTTATCCCGCCGATTATATCTTCCGGTGCTTCGAGCATTTCCCGGTAATCGGCTGTGATATAGGGCTCACATTCAGCCGCATTTATGATAAGGGTGTCTATCGGAGTTTTGGGGTTCAGCTTGATATGTGTCGGGAAGCCAGCACCTCCGAGTCCACACGCTCCGCTCTCACGGACTGCTTTAAGAAAGCTTTCCTTATCCGTGATAACAGGCGGTACTACTTCCTCAGAGACAGTCTGCAACCCATCAGACTCTATCTCAACCGCCTTGCACACCGCACCCATTGCAGTACGGTAGTCTGTAATTGCAGTTACCTTTCCTGAAACTCCTGAATGTATCGGTGAGCTGAATGCCGCCTCAGCGTCGCCTATTTTCTGACCGACCTTTACCGTGTCTCCTATCTTGACGAGAGGCTGACATGGTGCTCCCATGCTCATTGACATGGGGATCCTTACCTTCGCCGGGAGCGGAAGTTCCACAGTCGCGCAGGACTCCGTATTTTTGCGGTGGTCGAGCTTTATACCGTTGAGTTTTCTCATCAAATTACTCCTTGAAACTTGCGGATATACCGCAAAAATTATTCATAGCTCAAATACGCCATACTTTTTTATTATACACTATTTTTTATCCTGTTTCAAGCCCTTTCCGGCAATTTTAAACTGATTTATTCGATAAAATGTTAGTGTATGCTAATCATCTTGACAACATTACTATTCAGTGATATTATATTATTAAAGTATTTTGTATATGCTGTAAGGCTTCTGAAAGGTCGGTTTTGTGTGATCTATACTGTAACATTCAATCCTGCCGTTGATTACGTTGTCCACACTGCCAGGCTCGTTCATGGCTGCGTGAACCGTTCGGCTTATGAAGAAATGTATTTCGGCGGCAAGGGCTTAAATGTCTCTGCCGTCCTTGCCGAGCTCGGCGTAAGTTCAAGGGCTCTCGGCTTTATCGCCGGCTTTACCGGTGATGCTATCGAGAAGGGTGTCCGAGAAATGGGTGTCGATACAGATTTTATAAGACTTCCCGAGGGTAATTCCCGCATAAATGTCAAGATCAAGGCTGATGCAGAAACTGAGATAAACGGTCAGGGACCGCGTATCTCCCCCGCTGAACTCGATGAGCTGTTCGATAAGATCCATAAGATTCGCAGCGGTGATACCCTTGTGCTTGCCGGAAGTATTCCCTCATCACTGCCTTCTGATATCTATGAAAGGATAATGAAGTCTCTCCCAGACCGTGGAGTAAGGACTATCGTCGATGCTTCGGGAGAGCTTCTCCTGAATGTGCTGAAATACCGTCCATACCTCATAAAGCCCAATCATGTCGAGCTCGGGGAGATATTCCGGACCGAGCTCAGGAACGAGAATGAGATCATCCGACGTGCTTCCATGCTCCGGGAAATGGGCGCAAGGAATGTACTCGTTTCCATGGCTGAGAACGGAGCGATCCTTCTTGATGAAAACGGCGGTATACATAAATGCAGCGCCTGCCGCGGAAAAGTCAGGAATTCTGTCGGTGCAGGTGATTCAATGCTCGCCGGTTATATCGCTGGCCTTCTCGAGGGAGACTGCGAACACGCTCTGAAACTTGGCACAGCCTGCGGCGGAGCAACTGCCTTCTCTGACGGACTTGCAAAAAAGTATTATATCTTTGAGCTGCTTGAACAGATAAAATAACAACGACCGCACCGGTGTCTGAAGCCTGTGCGGTCATCTTTTTCTCTTGAATTTAGGCGCAAGTCTTTTGCGGTAGAGCTTGTATGCACTTTCGAGGTTGAAGTCGTACATTATGAATACCGCGTTTGCCATGCCAAGCAGGATGTATGCCCCGTACCTCCCGTAATCTCCCATCTCATCAAGAAGCTGGTCAAGCCCGAAGATGTAGACTGTAACAAAAAAATACGCTATTATACAGACGTTGCTGATGAGAAGCTTCAGCCCTACGCGAAGCACTCTAAGCGGCACCTTCGATATGTAAAGCCGCACTATCGGGTAATGTCCGAATAGCATTATAAATATCAGTGCGGCTTCCTTATCAAATGTGATGAACAATGATAATATCCCTACGGCAACATATGTGAGCAGCGCCCAGCTCCGGCTCACTTCCTCCGCTATTATCATCAGCAGAACTCCCGCTGTCATCGGCAGCACAAGGTAGAGCGCCGGTATCACTCCCGCAAGAAACATTGTAACAAGGCAAAGCGCCGCTACAATTCCTCCAAGAGCAACACGGTAGCTTACATCCCTCATTATCTGCCTCCGCCGTTCTTCTGCTTGGCGTGCTGTACGTTATATGTCACAGCAGCAAGCAGCTTGTGCGGAACAAGCCGCTGCCCTATCGCACACGCCTTGATCGCAATTCCGGGAACAGCAAAAAGCTTTCCGGCAAGTGCCTTCTTCACTGCATACTCAGCCGCATATTCCGGTGAGATCGGCTTTGCGCTGAATGTTACACCGGCGCGGTCATTGAAATTAGTGTTCACAGGTCCGGGACAGAGAACTGTTATCGTGACCGGCGACTTTGCTCTGCGAAGTTCCTCATAAATGGCTATGGAAAGCCTCAGGACGTAATTCTTCGAGGCGTAGTACGACGACATCAGCGGTCCTGTCATGAAGCCCGCTACTGAGGCAACGTTTAGTATCCTGCCACGTCCCTGCTTCTTGAAATCACGCAGAAAAAGCTTGGTCAGGATGTGCAGCGCTGTAATGTTGACATTTATCATGTTGATCTCATTGTCAAGATCAGTCTTGTCAAATTCACCGAATACTCCGTAGCCTGCATTGTTCACAAGCATATCCACGTTCTTTCCGCGGCAGAATTCGTATACCTTCATTACCTCTCCGCGGTCAGCAAGGTCGGCACTCACTATCTCAGCTCCACCAAGCTCCTCACTGAGCTGACGCAGCACGCTCTCGTCCCTGCCGGTCAGGATGAGCTCCCATCCGCGGCGCCTCAGGCTTTCTGCGATACATTTTCCTATTCCGGATGTTGCTCCGGTAACAAGTGCTTTCATGATTGACCTCCTTCACTTATATCAATAGAGGAAAGTATCCCCTTCCTGCTCAGATCTTCTATACCGAAAAGTATAAGCGTCTGCTCATAGTCTGACAGATCAACATAGTCTGTTATCTTACCGGTCAGAAGCTCCGGCGATACTACGTCGATCTCGCTGTAATGCTGTATCAGAAACGGTATGAAGCAGTCGGCATAACCGTCCTTTATGACAAGCAGCCGGCGCTCGTTGTTTACCGTTGTCTTTATTTTAACAAGTGGTACCTCCTCGCCGAGGTAGGCATTGTATTTATAGTCAGAATCAAGCTGACCGGCATCGTATATCTGCTTTTCAACAGACTTCCCGCTGTTGTAATAGCCCGTACAGGTCTCAACATCTGCTCCGGACGGATAATAGTAAAAGTCAAGTATATCCGGATCAGTCCCGCTGTAAAGACTGCGGTTGTAGAGATTGCCCCGAAAATCCGAGGAAACGTGCCTTACAGAATATTTATCATAGGACGTCGGCAGAAATCCGAGCTTCTGTATGACTGTACGGTAAACGCAGTATGCGCCGTAGCTCGTCCATTTTGTATCGTTGCGGTAATATATATAGTTCCCGTTGAGCATACGGAGTATATTGTAGGCATCAATACGCTTTATGCCGCCGCTTAGCCTGTCGTACAGATCGGTTATCTGCTGGCTTTCACGGTAATCGTCAAGGTATTCAGGAAGCTTCTCACGGTATACTCCCGAGGATGTCGGTATCGCTGCGATGTAAAGCGCTCCGTTATAGGCTGAGGCAAAGCTGTTGATGTATCGTGCGCTCTCTGCCGCAGTCTGACGCTTTGAAGCACTGGCATCAAGCAGCATATCATCCGAGATATACACTCCGTTCACCATGCCCTCACCAAGCTCAGACCTGACTGCCGTGTTGAGCTTTATCCATTTGCTTCTCAGAGGAAAATGATCGGTCACATAGGCTGAAATATCAAGCGCTGCTCCTCCGTCGGTGAGCGATGAAAGACTGAATGACGGCCTTTCTGCAAGCACTCTGTTTTCATCTGCGGAACGGGCTTCCTTATTCCCGAATACAGTTATCAGCATAAAATACGCCATAAATACAAGCACTGCGACCGCGGTAATCCTGCTCGATAGCTTTGTCATTATTTCCACCTCCGCTCATATATTCATCAGTATCATCCCTGAACTTCCGCTGTACGACATAAGCCCTGTGCAGAGTATCAGCAGCGCAAGTACTATAACTGGTGAAGCTGCCGTAACTACGGTCCTTACCGGGTTCTTGCCAGACCTCATCATCATGTTCCTGAAAAGGTCGGTCGAGGCGTACATTGTAACAAGCAGAATTACTACATAGGATTTCAGCAGGTAAAGCGAAAATGAGTCCGCAAATCCTCCTCCGCCGCCTGTCATGGCAAGCAGATACCTCAGTGAATAGCCGATATTGCTCCCAGAAAGGAAAACTCCGAAGATCATTACAGTAAATGCTGTATAAACTCCGCCGGTCATGTTGATAACCTTCCCGCGTATAAAAAGCGTTTCAGCAGTAATTGCTGCTCCGGTCAGTATTCCCCATATCACTCCATTTATGCTGAATGTGTACCAGAATCCGAAAATTCCCCAGACTCCTATGAATATCAGCCTTTTCAGCACATTGCTCCTGAAATGCGACGAAAGCGGCTTGGTAATATAACGCCTCATCCACTGGACTACCTGGATATGCCAGCGCGCTGCGAAATACCTTATCCTTACGCTGAAAAGCGGATAGTTGAAGCTCTGCGGCATACGAAGTCCGAAGCAATAGCCTGCGCCTGTACCCATATCAGAGAATCCGGAAAGTGTAAAATACAGGCAGAGCACATACGCAAGCGCACCCATCCATGCTGTCAGCGCCGACATATCCTTCAGCGCAATGCCGTGGACAGCTTCATATAAAAGATACAGCGTATCAGCTGCAAGCACCTTCTTTGAAAGCCCCTTCACGAATATCGTCAGCCCTACGCCTATCTCCTCAAGCTGCGTTTTTCGGCTGTCAAGGACCTTGCAGAAGCTCCTGTATCTCAGAAGCGGTCCCATTATAAGGCGCGGGAAGAATATGAAATACAGCCACAGCTTCGCGTAATTGCTCTCAGCCTCAAACCTTCCGCTGTATACATCTATAAGAGTGCCTATCGCGCCGAGCACCATAAAAGATATACCTATCGGGAAGAAATCCTCCGGCAAAAGCATACCATTTCTGAGTGCTGCAAACATCTCAGCCCTGAACATGAACAGCGAAAATATATCATACAGAACTCCTGCCCCGAATATCACAGATGCCGCCTCGCTCTTACCGCGGAAACGTCCGATACCACGGCAGGCGCAGTAATTGACAAGCGTGAAAAATGCTGTGAATACAAGATACCTCAGACTCAGCAGCCCGCAGAACAATGCACTCAGCAGCAGCAGCACGAGCGGCTGGCGTTTTCTTGGCGTTATGTAGTATATCAGCAGCGAGAACGGCAGAAATCCGTATATGAAAAGCAGGCTGCTATATATCATCTTTTCCCTCCTTGACCTTTGCGGCAAGCTCGTCCGCGTTCATCATAGTATTCAGCACCTCAACAAGTGAGGCTGCTGACATGAGCTCAGGAAGTCCCAGCGACCTCTGGAGCCTTTTCCGCGCAGAAGAACTGTCAGCTCTCCCGCTGAGCCCAAGCTCATAAAGGGTGAGTTTTGTTATATCTCCGGCAGTCTCACGCTCAGATGGAACTACTCCTGCTTTCTTGAAAGCTTCCTCAAGCAGCTTCAGGCTTATCCCCTCAACACCGAGCTTTCCCTCAGCAGAAGGCTTTGCCTTGCGTTTTTCCTTGCCGAAAACATCCGGGATAAAAACGCTGCGGACTTTCCCGTCTCCGACAGCGCCTTTAATATAGCCGCGTATCCTGCGCCCTGCACTGTCTGAGTCAGTGAGGATTATTATCCCCGTCTTCCGCGCGTAGTACCTGATAAGTTCAAGCTTTTCCGGATCATTGAAAATATGGAAACCGTTGGTCACTATTATTACTGCGTCCACAAGCGAGGAAAGCTTGATCTTGTCATACTTTCCCTCAACGACTATTGCTTCGTCGATCTTTATCATCACTGCCTCCGTCAGTTACGGGTCATCAGCATCTGCGTGACCATCTGTTCAAGTACGATCTTCTCATCACCTGATGATGAATTCAGCTTTACTGCGGTGTCTCTGAGTATTGCGATACAGCTCCTGAGGCGCTTTATGCTCATGCGGGAGCTGTCCCTGAAGGCATTGCCAACCTTGAAGCCCCATTTATAGTCGAAATCCGAAGTCACATCCTCCTGAGTCCGCATTGCCGAGCGCGCACAGGCTGCACGGTACATATCTATAAATGACGTCGTGATATTGGCAAGAATTGCGCCGCGGTTCTCCTTGTCAGCCATGAGCTCGTCAAGCGCCTCGAATGCCTCTGCACGACGGAATGCCGCTACTGCATCGGCAAGTCTGAATACCGTTGTATTGCTCTGGCGGTGTACCATGCTGAGCACAGTCTCGCGGGTTATCTCGCTGCTTCCGGCATAAGCGCATAGCTTGTCGATCTCATTTCTGATAGTAAGCGTATCGGAAAGGCAGAGCTCAGCAATAAGTCTTGCATTATCCAGTGAGATAAGACTTCCCCTTGCTGAAACAGATGCTGCAATATCCTTCGCAAGCCCATCAGTCGTCTTTACAGGACAGTTGACAGCCTCACCATGCTTTGCTGCATAATCGGCAAGCTTTTTATTCTTGTCAGCAATTACCTGACCGCCTGCCTTGCGGTCATATCTGGTCTTTATCTCAAAACCGGTGACATTGAAGATCAGCACTGTCATCGGCGGGATATCCTTGATGGCTTCAAGCAGCCTCTTGTTCAGATCCTCCGCGGAAAGCCCGCGCATATCATCTCTCGGACGCTCACAGTTGTAGTCATTTATGAGTATACAGTTGTGATCTGACATCATCGGAACCATCTGGATCATGTCAGCAAGCTCTGTAAACGACAACTCCCTTCCATTGAGCCGGTTCAGAGCAAATTCCTCGTTATCGCCGACTGCGGCATTTATGACCTTCTTTGTGAACTTTTCAACATCGGTGACGCTCTGCCCATAGATGTAGTATATGTTGGAAAGTCCTTCTTTTTTCAGCTTCGCCGCAGCAGCCTTTGCATCAATATATGGCATCACAGCCTCCTTATGCTGTATTCTCCGTCAGAATACAGTATTATCTCAAAATTGTTGTCGCAGTTTACCCCCACGTTCATTCCTTCTCCTGCATCAGCCGACTTATTTCCGCCGTACCATACGCAAAGAGCAGCCTCGCTGTCAGCCTCCGTCCCTGAAGGAAGTATGCTGATCCGCGTTTTTCCGAATCCGGCAGTCAGTATGCCTCTGTCGTAGGTAACGCTGCGTGTCCCGTAGCTGAAGGAAAAACCTCTGTCGCCCCAGTTCTCACTCTCCACACCGTAAATATATGTATCGACATATGTATATATCTTCTCGCAGTCAATATACTCCAAAGCCCCAAGATAAGATGTATACTGCGAGTGGGGACGCTCGGTAAGAAACAATCCTGAGACATCTTTATACCCGCTCCGCATGAGATACTTTCTTACATAGTACGGCGAACGGTAGTCCCCGCTCAGGTCGATAACATCAGCCCTGCTGCCGGAGGTTATGACGACAGCTGCTTTACTTCCCCTTCCAAGTACGGCTATAGTCATACATCTGCTGCGTATATTGCCGCTTATAAAGGACGAAATGAATACCGCGCATAACGCTGCGGCGGTGCATACACCTGTGATACGCCGGTCGGAGGCAACTATCTGTATAAGCACAATTATAACAGCAGCTGCAAATGCTATACGGACAACTGTACTGCTGCCAGCCGTAAAGTACACTCCGTTCACCCTTGCAAGTCTGTCCGAAACCTCAATGACAAGGGTGATTATGTATCTTGCAGGGACGAGCAGAGGTGTAAGCATTCCTCCTGTGAAAAGAAATATATACCCTGCCGCCAGCACTATAGTACACAGCGGAAGCAGAAGCAGATCAGCTGCCGGTGCAATAAGTGACACTCCTTCAAAATACTTCATGCCAAGCGGCATAACACAGATATTCACGCACAGCACGCTTATAAAGGCTCTCAGAAGCCCGAAATGCAATCCTTCATCCGGGATATTCTTTGTCATATACGGTGCAAATACACCGATACCAAAGGTACCCGCAGCTGACATATGAAACCCAGGACTGTATATGACATACGGATTGCTCAGGCATATCAGCAGCACTGCTGCCGAAAGTGAGGTAAATACGTCCGTCTGACGACGAAATAGTTTAGCCGTACAGATCATATCAGCCATTATTGCTGCTCTTACGGCGGATACCGGAGATTCTGTCATGAGGATGAGCAGTACAAGAAATACATTCATGACAGCAAATTCAGCGATCCTTCCCATGTGAAAAAGCCCGAGCAGCCACATAAGTCCTGCCGCTGCAAGAGTAATGTGCAGTCCTGAAACAGCGAGGATATGCGCTATACCGCAGCGCGCAAGGGCAGCCCTTGCACCTGTTTCAGGAGCATCAGAGGCTTTGCCGAACATCATTCCTGCAAGAAAGCTTCCGGATTCTTCGTCCATTGTAAGCATAAGATCAGAGCATATCTCAGAGCGATATTCAGCAAGTCTGTTCCTGAGATTTGACCTGCCAAGTCTTTCTACCTGTATATCACTTGCAGAAGCGGCTGTAATGAACACACCCTCCGACATCAGACGGCTGCGTGTATTGTAAAGATAGTCGTTCTCAGGCACTGTGAACTTACAGCTCCCGGCACTTATCCTGTCGCCGTATCTTACGTCAACAGTATCAGTATATAAAGTCACTTTTGCCGGAACAGAGCCGTTTATCCTGCCTTTCAAGGTATAGGTAGACTTGCCTCCGGTGTGGTCTGATATACCTGTGACTGTTCCGGAATAGCTTCCGGTCTTACCGTCAAATGCTGTCACCGGATCCTTTCTCAGAGCGCCGTACAGAGTTATATGGCAGCAGGCTGCAACAAAAACCAATACTGCTATGATGTAGTCAGTACGCTCAAGTCCACGGTACTTGCCTATGAAGAAAAATCCTGCCGCTGCACAGACAAGTAATCCCGCTCCTCTTATCCCGGTAAAAAACGAAGCGAAAAATAATCCCGCCATATATACTGCCGCAGTTAAAATCATTTTTCGCTTCATATTATTATTCCTTTACTTGAAGAAAAGCGGAAGCTTTTCAAGGAAGATTATATCTGTTCTGTCGGCAGCGTCACCCTCTGCGAGAACTGCTGCCTTTCCGGTGATATTTCCGCCGGCTGCTTCTGTGAGTTTTTCAAGCGCGGTGAGTGACTCGCCCGTGCTGATAACGTCGTCAAGGAGAAGAACTCTCCTGCCACTGAGCATCGCTGCCTTTTCGCTCGAAAGATAAAGCTTCTGCTCGTTTGCTGTTGTTATCGACTTGACATTGACTTCAATAGGATCACTCATGTAGAGCTTTACGGATTTTCTTGCAACTACATAGGGCTTGCCGGACTGACGCGCCATTTCATAGGCAAGCGGTATACCCTTCGACTCAGCCGTGAGTATAACATCAAATTCTCCGCACTTTTTCAGCAGCTCAGATGCGGCTGCAACGGTGAGCTCAACATCTGAAAACATTACAAATGCCGCTATATCGAGCTTTTCATTCAGAGGGCATCGGGGAAGCTCTCTTTCAAGTCCCGCTATGGTCATTTTATAGGTCTCAGCCATTTCGACTCCCCCCTTATTCGGTCTTGCCGAGAGACTCAGGTCCCCAGCCCATTTTTACGCCTGCAAGCATATGGAAATGTATATGCTTTACAGTCTGTCCGGCATCGTCGCCGCAGTTGTTGATGATACGGAAGCTCCCTATCGCCTCCTGCTTTGCTATCTTTGCAGCAGCCTCGAATACCTTTGCGATAACTCCGGAATTTTCAGCAGTTATCTGGTCAGCACCGCTGATATGTACCTTAGGTATGATAAGGCAGTGGAAAGGTGCTATCGGAGCAATGTCCTTGAATGCGAAAACATAGTCGTCCTCATAGACCTTGGTGCTCGGGATATCTCCGTCAATTATCTTGCAGAATAAGCAGTCCATATTAATTCTCCTTTTCAGTATAATGAGGGCGGAATCCCGCCCCATTTATGCGGTCACTTTACGATATCTGATACAACGCTCTCGAATTTGCTCAGTGCTTCATCTATCTTGGCAATATCGCCTGCACCTGCCATTGCTCCGTCAGGCTTTCCGCCGCCCTTACCGCCTGTTACAGCAGCTATCTCACGAACGATCTTTCCGGCATTTGCTCCCTTTGCAACAGCTTCCTTTGTGCAGACACAGTAGAATGTGCCTTTTTCGCCGACCGTTCCGGCAAAGAGTGCTATTACAGCCTCATTTCTGTCCTTTACGCTGTCGCCGAGTTTTCTGAGAGCATCAGGAGCTGAACCGTCCATGCGTGCGGAAACAAGCTTAACTCCGCCGACTTCCTTTGCGTTGTCGAAAAGTGCAGCGGTCTTTGCGTTTGCCATCTGCTGTGTGAGGCTCTCAAGCTTCTTGTCCTTGTCCTTTATCTCAGCAGCCATTGCAGCACACTTCTCAGGAAGTTCAGTTACATTGGCAAGCTTTATAGCCTTTGCAGCCTTGTTTATTGTGTCCTTGTAGCCGTTGAGAAGATCAAGCACTCCTGTTCCGGTAACTGCTTCGATACGTCTTACACCAGCAGCAACCGAGCTCTCGGAAACGATCTTGAAAAGTCCGATCTGTGCTGCATTTGAAACGTGTGTACCGCCGCAGAACTCAATAGAATCGCCTGCTGTTACAACTCTTACAGTATCGCCGTACTTTTCACCAAAAAGTGCCATTGCGCCAAGCTTCTTGGCCTCCTCAATAGGCATTTCCTCCATAGTTACCGGAGTAGCTGCCATTATGAAGGTATTTACTATTTTTTCAACATCAGCGATCTCCTCATCAGTCATTGCCGAGAAGTGGTTGAAGTCAAAACGGCAGGCTTTATCATTAACGAGCTGTCCGGCCTGATGAACGTGGTCACCAAGTACCTTTCTGAGTGCATTCTGAAGAAGGTGTGCGGATGTATGGTTACGCATAATGGAGCATCTTCTTGAAGTGTCAACCATTGCTGTCACCTTGTCGCCCTTTGAGAGATCGCCCTCAGTGATAGAAGCGATGTGGAGGAAGTGTCCCTCAGACTTGATCGTGTCTTCAACAGCAGCAACACTTGAAGCACTGAAAATCGAACCGGTATCGCCTACCTGTCCGCCGCTCTCAGCGTAGAAAGGTGTCTTGTCCAGAACGATAACAACATCATCGCCCTCAACGGCTGTCTGTATCTCAGCACCGTCCTTGTAGATCGCAAGAACTGTTGCATCTTCCTCATTCATGCTTGTATATCCGGTGAATACAGTCGCGGGAGCATTGACCTTTATACTGTTGTCAGCCCATGATGAGCCAGCCTTTGCAGCATGATCAGCCTTTGCTCTTGCACGCTGCTCCTTTGCAAGCTCAGTGAAGCGCTCGCGGTCAACTGTTAGGCCCTTCTCCTCGCAGATCTCCTCAGTAAGGTCGATCGGGAAGCCGTATGTATCAGAAAGCTTGAATGCGTCGTCTCCGGAAAGAACAGTCTTGCCCTCAGCCCTGAGAGCCTCAGTGAAACCATTGAGAAGCTCGGTACCCTTGTCGATAGTCTTAGCAAAAGCCTCCTCCTCAACGCCGATTATCTTCTTGATGTAGTCACGCTTCTCCTCAAGCTCCGGGTATGCGCCCTTATTCTCATTGATAACAGTGTCACAGACCTCGCAGAGGAAAGGACGTGTGATCCCTAAAAGTCTGCCGTGACGTGCAGCTCTTCTGAGAAGACGGCGAAGTACATAGCCGCGCCCCTCATTTGAAGGAAGGATTCCGTCGCCGACCATAAGTGTAGTGCTCCTGATGTGGTCAGTGATAACACGGAGTGAAACGTCTGTCTTGGCATCCTTCTTATACTCAACACCTGCAATGGACGAAATATGCTTCATAATATTCTGAACTGTATCGACCTCGAAGATGTTGTCAACACCCTGCATTACACAGGCAAGTCTTTCAAGTCCCATACCTGTATCAATGTTCTTGTTCTTCATCTCAGCATAGTGACCTTCTCCGTCACTGTCGAACTGGCTGAATACGAGGTTCCATATCTCAATAACACGGTCGCAGTCACTTGCCTGCTCAAAG
>CAMOXW010000044.1 GCA_946629405.1 uncultured Ruminococcus sp. | reverse complement strand
GCCTTATTGTCATTGTCATTCATAAGAGCGTGGGATTCCATGTTTGTCTCGCCCATTACATACATCCCGTACTTGTTGCAGAGCCAGTAGAGGTAGGAATCGTTGCTGTAGTGGGATGTTCTTATCGCATTGATATTGTTCTCCTGCATGAGGCGGACATCCTCGCGCATTACCTCCTGAGTGACTGCCTTTCCGTGGAAAGGATCGGTGTCGTGGCGGTTCACGCCCTTGAGAAGCAGGCGTTTGCCGTTGATAGTTATAGGCTGCCAGCTCTTTGTGGTGACCTTGTATGAGCTGTCCACCTGTGTTGAGGTAAAGCCTATCTCACGGAAGCCGAGCTGTGCTGATACGACCTCAACTGCACTGCCGCTGCCGTCCCTGAGCGTCAGAACGAGCGCGTATATATTCGGATCCTCTGCTGACCAGAGCTTCGGCGCTCTGACCTGTGTCTTTATCACTGACGTGCCCCAGCCATTGCTGTTTAAAGAGGCTATTTCAGCAGAGGCACCGGAGAGGATATTGTTTCCGGCTTCGTCATAGGCTGCCGCTTCGATTGTGTAGCCGTCAGCTGCATTTCCTGATGCGTTGTTGATATTTGCCTCGATATTCAGCACGGCATTGGTATATGTTTCGTCTAGGTCCGTGGTCACAGAATAATCGTAAATACTGACCTGAGGTGCGCTGACAAGGAATACATCCCGGAAGATTCCTCCGTCATAGATCATGTCCTGCCCCTCGAACCATGTTCCGTCACAAAACTTGTGAACCTCAACTGCAAGCGTATTCTCGCCGTCAATTAGATAGTCCGTAATGTCGAATCTGTGAGGACTGAATGTGTCCTCACTGTAGCCGACCTCCTTGCCGTTGAGGTAAACATAATATGCTGACTCAACTCCGTCAAACTCGATGTATACACGCCTTCCGCCGGCAGTCAGCGACTTGTCCGGGATGAACTTCCTGCGGTACAGACCAACAGGATTGTAATTCTTGGGAGCCTCCGGACACGGTACATAAGAATCATAATTGCTCTGCCACGGCATTATGACATTGCAGTATATCGGGAAATCAAAGCCCTGACACGTCCAGCTGTCGGGGAGCGTTACCTTCTTCCAGCCGTCCTGAGGCGAGGCATTGTAATTGCTGTTCATGAAGCCTGCATTAAGATAACCCTGTGCTTTTTCGGCATTCTGGACTACAGTGAGCTCCCACTCTCCGCTGTCTCCGGTGAGCATCTGCATATAGTCAGAATCCTCGCGGGCATTGTAGTCCCAGACCGCATCCGCGGCAGTTCCGGCATCCTGATAGGGTATCGAATTCACGGAATGATACATGACATTCACAGCGGTTATCTTCTCTGTGCCGTTCTTGCCCGTCCATTCCTGATGAGTGAAGCTTGCTGCATCGGCAGAGGGAACTCCCGGCGGAAAGAAACCGAGCGTGCCTGCCGCCGCAGCAGCCGCTGCTGCCAGTGAAATAATGCGTTTCATGTATATTACCTCCCGGATCGTACATATTTTGTTAATATTATAATTCCATTCTGCTTATATTGCAACCCACAATGTGAATATAAAGTGTACAAAATGCACATCAGGAGAATTAAAAAAGCCCCGCATTCTACGCAGGGACATTACGATTCAGCTGCCCGCACTCCGGTCGTATTCTTAAATATCATCCACTTCTGCCAGTCTTATGCTCACAGCTTTCCTCCCGGATAAATTTTGTAATTATATCATGAAATATCTGTAATGTCAATAAAAAAACTCTTTACAAATTTCTGTTAATCTGATATAATTAGAGTGATATATTATGCGAAAGCAAAGAAATGAGGTATAGCTTTGGCTAACGAAAAGATCAGAAATTTCTGCATTATTGCACATATAGACCACGGCAAATCGACCCTTGCCGACCGCATCCTCGAAAAGACCGAGACAGTCGCTATCCGCGATATGGAGGACCAGCTCCTCGACAATATGGATATCGAACGCGAACGCGGCATCACTATCAAGGCGCGTGCTGTCCGCCTGAAATGCTCCGCCCGGGACGGCGAGGACTATATCTTCAACCTCATAGATACTCCCGGCCACGTTGACTTCAACTATGAGGTCTCACGCTCACTTGCAGCCTGCGAGGGAGCTGTGCTTGTCGTTGACGCTTCTCAGGGCATAGAAGCTCAGACCCTCGCAAACACCTACCTTGCCATTGAACACGACCTCGAGGTTGTCCCCGTCGTCAACAAGATAGACCTCCCCTCTGCTGACCCCGAAAGAGTCTGCAATGAGATCGAGAACGTCATAGGCATCCCCGCTATGGACGCTCCCCGCATCTCCGCTAAAATGGGTATAAACATCGAGGAGGTGCTCGAAAGGATAGTTACTGATATCCCTGCCCCTGACGGCGACCCCGAAAAGCCACTCAAAGCTCTTATTTTCGACAGCTATTACGACTCGTACAAGGGCGTTATAATCTATGTCAGGATCAAGGAAGGCACTGTCCGGGTCGGAGACAATATCCGCCTCATGGCTACAGGCGCTGTATTCAACGTTGTTGAAGCAGGTTTCATGGACGCGACCTCCCTCATCAACAACGGCTCCCTTGAAGCCGGAGAGGTAGGCTATATTGCAGCTTCGATCAAGTCTATCGGCGATACTCAGGTAGGTGATACTGTTACTAACAACGACTTCCCCTGCGACGAGCCGCTCCCCGGCTACCGGAAGGTCAACCCTATGGTCTTCTCCGGAATATATCCCGCTGACGGCGCAAAGTACGGTGACCTCCGCGACGCACTCGAAAAGCTTCAGCTGAACGACGCTTCACTTTCCTTCGAGCCTGAGACCTCAGTAGCTCTTGGCTTCGGCTTCCGCTGCGGCTTCCTCGGTCTGCTCCATATGGAGATCATACAGGAACGCCTTGAACGTGAGTATAACCTCGACCTGATAACCACGGCTCCGTCCGTTATCTATAAGGTCACTATGACCAACGGCGAGGTGCAGTATATCGACAATCCCACCAATTTCCCGGATCCCGCGCTCATTCAGACCGCCGAGGAGCCTATGGTCAAGGCATCTATACTCTCCCCTTCTGATTACGTCGGAAATATCATGGAGCTTTGCCAGGACAGACGCGGCGTTTTCAAGGACATGAAATACCTCGACGATACCCGCGTCGAGCTGCACTATGAGCTGCCGCTAAACGAAATAGTCTATGATTTCTTCGACGTTCTCAAATCACGCACAAAGGGCTATGCTTCATTTGATTACGAAATGATGGGCTATGTTCCGTCAAAGCTCGTCAAGCTCGATATACTCCTCAACGGTGAGGTCGTGGACGCACTGTCATTCATCATTCATGCCGACAAGGCTTACCCAAGAGCCCGTAAAATCGCTGAAAAACTCAAGGAGAACATCCCGCGCCAGCTGTTCGAGGTGCCGATACAGGCTGCAATAGGCGGCAAGATCATTGCCCGTGAAACCGTCAAGGCTATGCGTAAGGACGTACTTGCAAAGTGCTACGGCGGTGATATCACCCGTAAGAAAAAGCTGCTCGAAAAGCAGAAGGAAGGCAAGAAGCGTATGCGCCAGCTCGGTACTGTAGAGGTGCCGCAGGAGGCGTTCATGAGCGTTCTCAAGCTCGACAGCTAAGGAGGTCATATGTTCAATTATTGTGTACTGATATTTCTGACAGTCATATTCGGACTATCAATTCTTACAGTTCTTGCGGAATTTGCAGCTGAACGCAATTCAGCCTGCGGAAGATTCTTCCGCGCTATCCGTATCCGCCTGCGCGAGCTATCTATGGTGCGTGTCTGGGTGACTTCCATATTGCTCCTGCTGTTCGGACTTGCTGTCGGCGACGATATGTTCCTGGGCATCTGGTCTGCTATCGCGCTTCTTTTCGGTACTCTCGCAGTGCTTCACCCGGAGGAATTCTTAGACTTGTACAAGAAAAGGAAAAAGGCAAAGCTCAGAAAAGACTTCCTGCCGCTCACTCCCGTGCTCGCCGAAAATCTCGGAGTGCCGCTGAGAGAGCTCCCCGAAACGCCGGTTCTTCCCGAAATGAAGGCTATTGAATGCGAGGCTGAGAATGCCTCTGATAATGTTGAAGAAGGTTGATATCATGAGTATATACAATTGTCCCTGCTGCGGAAAAAAAGGCTTCAATCCATACACAAAGGGCATGGCCGGCCAGCTTAATTCAAAGGGCAAGCCTTGCAAGGTGTGCGGCAAACGCTGCGTAAACGGCAAGGGAGCTACTATTTTCAATGCCGTTTACTGCCTGCTCGCGTTCATCGCTGTTGTGGTCCTGTTCCTTATCTCACAGAATTATTACTTTCTTGCTATAAGGGAAATACCGCTGTATATCGTCATTATTTTCTCCATGTTCGCCGTACCGAGACTGGTCAACGCCTTCTTCTTCAAAATGACAGAATCAATAAGGCTCGACATCTGATGAACGATACCGGAATTTATATCCACGTTCCGTTCTGCGGCAGAAAATGCCCCTACTGCGACTTCTACTCCCGCAGCTGGTCGCGTGAAGCAGCTGAAAAATATACAGAAGCTGTTCTTCGCAATATACGGCATTTTGCTCAGCCTGATAAAACTGTACCGACCGTCTACTTCGGCGGTGGTACCCCATCTCTGCTCACCCCTGAGCAGCTCGGAAATATCCTCGGCTGCGTGAGAGAAGGCTTCAACCTTACAGACGGCGCCGAGATCACGCTTGAAGCAAATCCCGGAACTCTCACCCCTGAGAAGCTTGCCAAACTGCGTGATATCGGCATAAACCGGCTATCCATAGGCGTCCAGTCAATGAATGATGACGAGCTCCGCCTGCTCGGTCGGACGCATACCGCTGAACGCGCTGCAAAAGCTGTCCGCGATGCCGCTTATGCCGGATTCGATAACATCTCCTGTGACCTCATGACAGCCCTGCCCGGTCAGACTGCTGACACCCTGCGGCGTTCAGCAGAAGCTCTTGCAAAGCTCCCGGTAAAACATATCTCTGCGTATATCCTGAAGGTAGAGGACGGCACTCCATTCGCACTGAGCGGAATTGAGGACAAGCTCCCTGACGACGACTCTGCCGCTGAGCTTTATCTTGAAACCGTCAGACTCATGGAGGCTCACGGATTCAGACAGTATGAGGTCTCAAACTTCGCCGTGAAAGGCTATGAAAGCCGCCATAACTGCCGATACTGGAAATGCGAGGATTACCTCGGTATCGGTCCGTCGGCTCACTCCTGCTATAACGGAAAAAGATTCGCCGCTGTGCCGGATACCGACGCTTTCATTGCTGCTGACGTTCAGGATATGACTGTCACGGATGACTCCCCCTGCGGCTTTGAGGAACGTGCCATGCTGCGGCTGAGGCTGACCGATGGGCTTGACCTGAGAGATCATCCGAAGCACCGCGCAGATGTTGAAAAAAAAATCCCCGCGCTTCTAAACGCAGGGCTTGTCCGATTTGACGGAAATATTATCTCCCTCACCCCCGAGGGTTTCCTTGTCTCAAATTCTGTTATCGAACGGCTCATCTTCTGACTATCCGAGCAGCTCCTTCCGCATTTGCGCAAGGAGCTTTTTTTCACGCCGTGAGACCTGCACCTGCGTCATACCAAGCGCCTTCGCTGTCCGCGACTGTGTGAATTCCCGGAAGTACCTGAGCTCCAGCAAAGCTCTGTCCTTAGCGTCAAGACGGCTCATTATCTGCCGGAGCGCAAGTGCGTCAACTATCCCCTCATCAGGCGCTTCCGAGGGTATGTCTATCTGGCTCTCATCCTCGCCTGAGGTCAGCGACATGACAGGCTGCATCGAACAAAGTGCCTCAGATACGTCCGATGTACTCTCGCCGGACAGTGCTGCAAGCTCCGAGACCGTCGGCTCCCTTCCCTCCCGAATGCGGAAATCCTCGCAGATCTCATTCAGCCGCATCGAAAGCTCCTTCAGACTTCGGCTGACCCGGATAGTCCCTCCGTCACGAAACAGCCGCTTTATCTCGCCAAGTATCACCGGTACCGCATATGTCGAGAACTTCACTCCGCGCTCAGTATCAAAGGCTCTCACAGCCTTCATAAGTCCCATGCACCCTGCGGAATAAAGCTCGTCATACTCTATCCCCCTTCCTCTGAACCTGTTCGCGCAGAGGTGGACAAGCCCGATGTTTTCCTCGGCTGACGGTGCTTTAAGCTCAGTCGCCATTTTGCTTCAGCCTCTTGCGCATTGTCACGGATGTTCCCTTGCCCTCTGCGCTGCGGACAGTGAGCTTGTCCATAAACGACTCCATGACCGAAAATCCAAGGCCGGAACGCTCCTCCTCAGGTGCGGTAGTGAAAAGCGGCTCCATCGCCTTCTTTATGTCAGGTATGCCGCAGCCCTTGTCCTTCACCCTTATGTATATCTCACGACCGCGAAGAAGCTTCACTGTGAGTTCTATCGTCCCTGTCTTCCCCCGGTAGGCATGGACTACGGCGTTCGTTACCGCCTCTGAGACCGCTGTTCTTATGTCGGAAAGCTCCTCCACCGTCGGGTCACACTGTATAAGGAACGACGATACTACCGCCCTTGCCGTGCTTTCATTCACCGAGAGCGACGGCATTGTGAATTTTATTGAATTTATCACTTCCATACTCATCCTCCACTCATACTATCCTTACTATCCGCTCAACTCCCGCAAGCCTCAGTACACGCCTTATATATGGCTGTGCATTGCGTACCTCAAGACTTCCGCCGCATTCCTTCATCAGCTTGCTCCTGCCCATGATGAGCCCGATACCTGAACTGTCCATGAATGTTATCCCGCCAAGATCTATTGCAAGCTCCCGCGGCTGTGCAGTGACGATATAGTGATCGAGCTCCGTCCGCACTGACTTTGCATTATGGTGATCTATTTCGCCGCTTATTCTTGCAACTGCGGTGCCGTTTTCGTTTTTTATGTCTACCTTCATAGCATGACCTTCCTTTCTCTATCATGAGTATAGCACACGGCGAAGGCGAAAAATGTCAGAACAGCGGGCAGGACGAAAATATTTCATTAAGCTTGAAATGCAGCGCTCTGAGTGGTATAATATATCTATATTATTTCAGAGGTGAATTATGGCTAAACAATTCTGG
>CAMOXW010000043.1 GCA_946629405.1 uncultured Ruminococcus sp. | reverse complement strand
GGAGTGCCGTTTGCGTCAACAGTGATGAACGGGATATTGATATTTGAAGTAGTTGTGGAATAAAGCTCGATCTTGGACTTTTCAGCAGCGTCCTTGAGTCTCTGGGCAGCCATCTTGTCCTGAGAGAGGTCTATGCCCTCAGCCTTCTTGAATTCTTCAACTATCCAGTTGATGATGCGCTGGTCGAAGTCATCGCCGCCGAGACGGTTGTTACCGGCAGTAGCAAGAACCTGCTGAACATCCTCGCCCATTTCGATGATAGATACATCGAATGTACCGCCGCCGAGGTCATAAACCATAACGGTCTGCTCCTCCTCCTTGTCGATGCCGTAGGAAAGAGCAGCAGCGGTAGGCTCGTTGATGATACGCTTAACGTTCAGACCTGCGATCTGACCTGCGTCCTTTGTAGCCTGTCTCTGGGAGTCTGTGAAGTAAGCAGGAACAGTGATAACAGCCTCTGTTACGGGCTCTCCGAGGTAAGCCTCAGCATCAGCCTTGAGCTTCTGGAGTATCATAGCGGAAATTTCCTGAGGTGTATAGTTCTTGCCGTCGATATTTACCTTATAATCAGAGCCCATATGTCTCTTGATAGAGGAAACTGTCTTATCGTGGTTAGTGATAGCCTGTCTCTTAGCCACTTGACCAACAAGACGCTCGCCGTTGTTGGTAAAAGCGACTACTGAAGGGGTAGTTCTTGCGCCCTCGCTGTTGGGGATAACTACTGCGTTTCCGCCTTCCATAACGGCTACGCATGAATTTGTTGTACCAAGGTCAATACCGATAATTTTGCTCATAATAATTCCTCCTAATATTAAACATAATTCGGAATTCGGAATGTGGAATTCTGAATTATTGGTATCGCCTGACGGCGATGAATTTGAATAATATTTTTTCAATTACGTCCGCTTACGCGGACACATTCAATTCCGAACTCCGAATTCCGAATTCCGAATTGAAATACTTGTTCGCTATACTGCGACCGCCACCATAGCCGGACGTATAAGCTTATCGCCCAGCATATAGCCCTTCTGGAATACAGCGCTCACATGGTTCGCGGCGTAATCCGTGCCCTCCTGCTGCTGGATAGCGTTGTGGAAATTCGGGTCGAATTCCGCTCCGAGGGCTTCTATCTCGGTGACGTTCATCTTATCGAGAAAGCCCTTGAGCTGTCCGAAGATCATCTGCATCCCCGACTTGAAATTCTCGTCGGTGCAGTCTGCATCGAGAGCTCTTTCAAAGCTGTCGATAACCGGGAGAAGATCCTCAATGCACTTCACAGAAGCGTTCTGGTAAGTTTCTGTTTTTTCCTTTGCTGTGCGCTTCCGGTAGTTGTCGTATTCAGCATAGAGCCTCAGGAACTTGTCGTTCGCCTCGTTAAGTGCATCCTCCAGCTCGGCGTATTGCGTAGCGGTGTCGTTGTATTCGCTGACAGCCTCGTCCTCCTCGGCGTTTTCGTCCGAGCGGGCAGCTTCGAGAGCCTTTTCGATGACCTCGTCAGCTATTTCAACGGACTGCTCGGCGCTGCTATCAGCGTCGGGCTCCTGCTGCTCATTCTGTAAATTATCTTCCATCAGTCGTGCTCCTTTCCTAAGGCTTAGGGTCGATATCATCGACTGTGCCTGTGATTATGTCATCTTCGCCGCCTGACATGAGATAGGATATTTTCTGTGTCAGGTAATCGACGTAGGGAATGATCTTTTTGTAGTCCAAGCGCATAGGACCAATGACTCCGAGCGAGCCGGCTTCTTTTCCGTCCTTGCGGTATTTTGAAACGATGAGGCTTGAATTGCCTATCGCGAAGCTGTCCGACTCTGAGCCGAACTTGACCTGAATGCCGCTGAACGTGCCTTCAAGCAACTCTGAGAGCTCGTCCTTGTGTTCAATGAATCGGACGACCTCCATTTTATCGAGGTCCTCGCATGAGAGGAGCTTTTCGCCTCCGCTGAGGGTGAGCTCCTGCTGTCTGAGGTCTTCGGACAGCTCACATATCCCGCGGACCAGAGGGGAAAGTGAGACCATATAAGCGCTCACTGCCGCGACCATTTTGTCGAACATCTCGTCTGAAAGCTCCTCGACAGAAACGCCGCTGAGATTATCCTCAACGTATTTTGTGAAGAAGTCGAGCTGTTCGTGGCTGAGGTCGAATTCCAGCCTGCAAGCCTTGTTTTTGATGCTTCCGCTCGATGTTATCAGGAGAATGACGTACAGCCGCTTACCGGTCGGGATGACCTCGACCTTTGATATCACTGAGAAGCGCGGTGCTGAATTTGTCACGACCGCAGCACACTGAGTGATCTCTGTGAGGGCAGCTGCGGCGTTCTGAACGAGCAGCTCCTCAGGGGTATCCTTGCCTCCGAGCATTTCGTCGAGCCTTGATTTTTCCTCATCCGGAAGATCCGGGGGAGTCATAAGTTCGTCGATATAAAGCCTGTAGCCGGCGAAGGTAGGGATCCTTCCGGCAGAGGTATGGGGCTGTTCGAGGTAGCCCATCTGTTCGAGGGCAGCCATATCGTTTCTGATCGTAGCAGACGAGACTCTGATATTATCGAGCTTTGAAATTGCCTTTGAGCCGACCGGTTCGCCAGTTCTGACGTACTCATCGACCACAGCAGCAAGTATTTTCAGCTTTCTGTCGTCCACGGCTCAACCACCTTTCTGTACTCCCGCCGCCGTAAGCACTTGGGAGCTTTAAGTGTTAGCACTCTCATTCTCTGAGTGCTAACTATAATTTATCACTATTGTGCCGCTTTGTCAAGGGTTTTATTCATTTTCGGCGCTTTCAACAATTTTTGCCATAAAAAATGTTGCATCAGAACACATTTTAACAAAGTTTTCAACACCGTGGGGAAAACTCTTTTTATATAATGTAGAGCTGGAGTTTAGCAAGCAGCAAATATGGCGGCAGATAACTTTAAATCCGTCAGCGTAAGCGGACGCCGCAATTACATAATAAAATAACAAGAGGAGCAGATAAAAATTATACTATTGACAAACCTTCTTCTAAGCTCTGATAACTAATCACTAATAACCGCTTACTACTTACTAAAAAAATATGAACTTTTTATGCCGTAATGCTTGACTTTTCTGTGGAATTATAGTACAATAATAGTAATTGTCGTAGAGACACAAAAATCTTAGGAGGCATGACTGTGAAAAAAATAGGAAAATCAACTTTCTTCATTGTCGTTGCTATAATCGCATTGTTTGCTTTTACGGCCGTTGTCGGACTCGACTCTGCGTATGGCGACAAGACAAAGACCTATATCAAGGGCGTTGACGATATCAAAAAGGGTATCGACATCCAGGGCGGCGTTGACATTACCTTCGAGCCCTCAGATGATTATGACGGTGACGTCACATCATCCCAGCTCGACGCGGCTGTCCAGATCATGAAGACCAGACTCGCTGCACTTGGTATTACAGACAATGAGGTTTACAGCGACAGCAAAAGCAACAGAATAATCGTGCGCTTCCCGACACAGAGCGGCGACGAATTCGATCCCGATGAGGCTGTTGAAACACTCGGAAATATGGCTCAGCTCACCTTCCGCAAGGGCGACAGCACCACTACCGACGAGGACGGAAATGTCATCCCGACAGGCGAAATAGTCCTCACCGGCTCAGATGTCGATAAAGCTGATTATGACTATCGTCAGACAAGTCAGGCGAGCAATCAGGAATGGCTCGTTGACCTCAAGCTCACAAGCGCGGGTACCGACAAGTTCGCGGACGCTACAAGAGAGCTTGCCGGAACTGATACACCGCTTTCGATATGGATGGACAATGAGATGATCTCCGCTCCTACCGTAAACAGCGTTATTACTGACGGTTCAGCTATCATCACAGGTACTTTTACAAGCGAATCCGCAAAGAAGCTCGCCGACCAGATAAACGGCGGTGCTCTTCCCTTTAAAATGGAAGCCGTAAGCGTAAACAGGATCTCCTCCACCCTCGGTGAAGGCTCCCTCGACGCAATGGTCCTTGCCGCCGGTATCGCATTTGCGTTCATCGCGGTGTACATGATCGTTCTTTACAAGCTCCCGGGCTGTGTTGCAGTGATCGCACTTATCGGTCAGATCGCGGGAAGCATCGCGGCTGTAACAGGCTGGTTCGGCTTCATGAGCGGTTCTACCCTCACAATACCCGGTATCGCAGGTATCATCCTTGCCGTTGGTATGGGCGTTGACGCAAATATCATTACAGGCGAGCGAATCAAGGAAGAGCTCCGTTCAGGAAAGTCCCTCGATTCTGCGGTAAGGATAGCCTATAAGAGAGCGTTCTCCGCTATCCTCGACGGTAACGTTACAAACGTTATCATCGCGGTAATACTCATGGGTGCATTCGGCGTTCCCACGAGCCTTTTCTCAAAAATACTCAACAAGACCATATTCTTCGCATTCGGCGCTACGGCTGAGGGCTTTGTATACTCCTTCGGCTTCACGCTCCTTGCAGGCGTTATCCTGAACTTCATCATGGGCGTTTTCGCTTCAAGACTTATGGTAACATCGCTCACGAAGTTCAAGTGCTTCAAGAACAGAAAGCTGTACGGAGGTGACGTGAAATGAGCACAAAAAAGAAAAAGCCTCAGCAGACTCCCGCAGTTCAGCTCGGTAAGGTCTATAACTTCTGCGGAAAGAAAAAAATGATAGCCGTTATAGGCATAGTCGTTATTGTAGCGCTCATCGTCGGGATAATCATCCGCGGCGACAACCGTTCCATCGAATTCAAGGGCGGTACAATAAAAACCTACACCTATGAGGAAGGCAACAGCATCGACAAGAGCAAGGTCAAGGATATCGTAAGCACACTGACAAGCTCAAAGGTCACAGTCCGCGAGGGCGAGGACGCAAAGACCGGCGCTCCGCAGTTTACTATCAACCTCCGCACCGGTAACTTCGATATCGAAAAGCAGAATCAGCTCACACTCCTCCTCCAGCAGGAATACCCCGATCACGGCATCGTTGCCAGCGACGCTACAACGGTTACGTCATCTACAGGTAATGAGTTCCTTCTCAAGTGCGTTATCGCAGTTATCTTCGCCGCGATCATGATCATCATCTATGTTGCGATAAGATTCAGAAAGATCGGCGGCTGGTCAGCAGGTGCCTGCTCGGTACTTGCGCTTTTCCAGGATCTTGTGACCGCAATGGCTGTCTCTTACCTGTTCGGATTTGAGTTCAGCGCAAATACAGTTGCAGTTATCCTTACGATACTCGGTTATTCTATCAACAACACCATCGTTATTTACGACAGAATCAGAGAAAACCGCAGACTCATGCCCAAGGCTACTCTCAACGAGCTCATCAATACCGGCTGCACACAGTCACTTACACGTTCGATAAGAACTTCTATCACAACTATCAGCACAATGCTCATCATCACGGTAGTAGTTATGATAAAGGGCTACGATTCACTCCTCAGCTTCTCAGTTCCGCTTATGGCAGGACTTATCTCCGGTACCTACACCTCACTCTTTGTGGCACCTGTCACATGGTCATGGTGGAAGGGAAAAGAGGCAAAGAAGGACGCTCCCGCTAAGGCGTGAGTTCCGGCAATAGAATACTGATGATTTGCCGCTGTTCTCAGCGGCAAATTTTTTTCACATAAAAAGCACCGCCTCCCGTTTCTGGGAGGCGGTGCGATCTACGGTCTGACCAAACGGTTAGGCTTACAGTCTTTCGTCGGTATGAGTGATAAGTGTGCTGGAGGTTATGCGGAATGTCGCGTCAGGCTCAGCTCCTTTCAGCGGCTGCTGAGTGGGAAGAACCTCGCTGAACCGGTCACTCTTCCGGCTGTCGAAGTCATCATTGGGCTGGATGAGAAGTATACGCTCACCGGGCGGACCTTCCATAACAGTGGCCGGAGCAGAAGGACTCTGCTTTTTGCGATGGCTGCGGTTTACCGCGGCGATGACTGACCACATTATGATATTTATTATGACAAAAACTATTGCGGCAGCTATCACCACCTTGATCTCGTCAGACGTCACGGTGCTTCCCTCCTTTATTGCTATGGTTCAGAACTCGGCGCGGAGCATTGCGCCGGAGATATTATCCTTTTCCTCCCGTATCTTAACAAGCTCGATCATTTCGCGCAGCCTTGCCTGCATGGACGACCTTGTCGTGATGAGGCGCGGTGAAAGGATATCGAGGATCTCTTCATTTGTAACAGCGTGGCGCAGACCGTCGGAGCAGATGAGATAATTTGTATCCGGTTCAAGCGTACCGAAGGTAATGTCCGGCTGTACGCTGCCTGTAACGCCGATACACTGTATGAGAGCATTGCGTCGGGGGTCCTTCATAGCCTCCTCGGGCGTCATTCTGCCGCGCTTGATCTCCCGGTTGACGAAGGTATGGTCGTCGGTGAGCTGCTCAACGCCGTGGGATATCCTGTAGACCCGGGTATCGCCGACGTGGAAGATCATGTACTGCGAATTTACACAGAGCATACCGGTAGCAGTTGTGCCGAGCTTGATCTGGCTGCGCTCGCCGTAGGCTATTATACGCGAATTGAGGTCCTTCAGCCGCTGTACGGCAAGGGCTGCCGCCCTGTCCCAGCTCCAGTTGTTCAGCTCTATTGGAAACTCGGTCTCAAACCAGTCGGAAAAACTGCGGACGACCTCCGCACTTGCGACCTCGCCCTTTGAAAGTCCGCCCATGCCGTCGCAGACAAGAAGCAGCGCCGCTTTGCATCGGGAGGTCCTGGCAGTCTTTATGCACAGGCTGTCCTGGTTGACCTTTTTGGATATGCCGATATCAGTGTCGGCAATTGTGATATAATCCATAATAAGCCTCCCGGTGGGTTCAGCAGGTAAAGATGAATTCTTCGTTTGAAAGCTTGAGGACATCGCCGTTCTTGAGCTTTATTTCTGTCTGAACAGGGATAGGAGTGCCGTTGATGAAGGTCCTGTTGGTTGAATTATTATCGGAAACAAAGCATTCGCCGCCTCGCAGATACAGCGTAGCGTGGACGCGGCTGACAGTCTTGTTGCCGGTCACGCAGAAATCGACCTTAGCACGCTCCTTGCCTATCCTGAAAACGGGTTTGTTCACAGAGAAGCTTTCGCCGGATGAACGGCGTGTGAGTGTCGGAGCGGGGGCGGTTTCTGGCTCGGGAGCTTTCAGGGTCTCGCTGATCTCGTCGGCGCGGTCTATGGTGGGAGCCTCGGCTGCGATCTCCTCCGGCGCAGGTTCTTCCGCAGGCGCAGATTCCTCAGCAGGTGCAGGTTCTTCCGCAGGCGCAGGTTCTTCTGCAGGCGCAGATTCCTCAGCAGGTGCAGGTTCTTCCGCAGGCGCAGGCTCCTCGGCAGGCGCAGGTTCCTCAGCAGGCGCAGGTTCCTCGGCAGGCGCAGGTCCCTCGGCAGGTGCAGGTTCTTCCGCAGGCGCAGGTTCCTCAGCGGGCTCGGGAGCTTTTCCTAAATTTATTACAAGACGGCTATCACTTCCGGAAGCCGCCTCGGGCGCTGATGGAGAGAACATCGCATCAGGTGAGACCATTTCCGCAGAGGAAGCGTACATATCTGGCACAGGCGCAGCGTACATTTCAGGCGTCGGAGCAGCATACGCATCCGGTGACGGATACGGTTCATAGGCAGGCGCAGCTTCCGGTGCGGAAGGCGGCGCAGGCTCGGTAAATTCCTGGCGGGGAATAATGCTGTATGTCACCGGCGAAACATTGGAGATGTACTCCTCCGCAGCCTTGACAGAAAACCGCGGCGAGCTTCCCAGATAATTGAGAAACGCCCCGACTGCATTGTAATCGTCGGAAGACGCATACAAGGCACTTGCAGCTATCTGATTCATTGCATAAACGCAGCCGCCGTTCTGCGGCGGACAGCCGATAAGAGCAGCGTAGACGAAAAACAGCTCACCGCTGCTCGGGTCGATGATTATACTGTCCGGCTCATAGACCACGTTCTGCGGGTCAAGGCCGTTGTTCACGGCAGATTTGTATGTCTCGATGATCTGTGCAGCCATCATGAAGAAGTGATCCTTGTTGATAGGGTTGCGGAGAAAACGTCTCAGCGGAACGCCCTGTGCGCCGATGAACATGAGTCTGCCGGCGTCCTCGACGGTGGGTTGCATAAGACCGCGGATGTAGTGCTGGGAAAAATAGAGTATCTCGCTGCTGTTTATGGACTCACCGGAGCTGAGCTTGCAGCGGATGCCGATCTGTCCCTGTTTTTCGATTGCTTTGTATTTTGCCATAGAATTTCACCTCATAGCTGAAGATATACTACAATAATTATACAATAAACAGGCGTGAAAGTCAATAGATTTTGTCCAGTCCCCCGGAAATAATCGCAAGGCCCCATTCTGTACGGTGGAAAGCCGTGAAACAAGGTCGATATCTGTATTGCATCGCCTGATAACAGTTTTTCAGCAGACAACCGGCGGATAACACAAGCTGTGCGCCAGTGGCGTACAAGCGTATTCACCAAAAATACAAGCAAGCCGTGCCGGATTTTCTATTTTTCAGTCTATTGATTTTCTGTGCGATTTCAAGTATAATTATATTGAACGCCAATAATAATTTGACGTTCGATATAATGGATGATTTAAAGTGCATCGCAAATAGCAAACGCCGATATTGTCGTTTGCTATTTGATTGTCACAAAAATATCAAGCTGCCCCGCCGCGGCAGCTTTTATAAAGGAATGATCTGAATGGCTGATAAGGTTGTAAAATTCGGTGGCAGCTCTCTCGCTGACGCTGCACAGTTCAGGAAAGTCGCTGAGATAATCAAGAGCGACCCTAAAAGAAAGTATGTTGTTCCGTCTGCACCCGGAAAGCGCTTCTCGGACGATATCAAAGTCACGGATATGCTCTACAAGTGCTGCGAGCTTGCCGGCAGCGGCGTGGACTTTACTGACGATTTTCAGCTCATAAGAGACCGCTACAACGGCATAATATCTGAGCTCGGCATTGATATGTCCCTCGACGAGGATTTCGATTCTATCGTCAGTGAACTCAAAGCCCGCCCCGCAAAGGACTTCGCTGCAAGCCGCGGTGAGTTCCTGAACGGCAAGGTGCTTGCGAAGTATCTCGGCTTCAGCTTCGTTGACGCTGCTGACATTATCGTATTCGATACAAAGGGCTCTCTCCTCCTCGACGAGACCGTAAAGGCTGTCCGCACAAGGCTCAAGGGCCTCGACAATGCTGTTATCCCCGGTTTCTACGGAAAGACCACGGAGGGCTATATCAAGACCTTCTCACGCGGCGGATCGGATGTTACCGGTTCTATCGTCGCAAATGCTGTAAGGGCTGATATATACGAAAACTGGACCGATGTTTCAGGCTTCCTTGTGGCTGACCCGAGAATAGTTGAGAATCCCGACGTGATAAATACAATCACCTACCGTGAGCTCCGTGAGCTTGCATATATGGGCGCCTCCGTGCTCCATGAGGACGCTATTTTCCCGGTCCGTTCGGCAGGAATACCGATAAATATCCGCAATACCAACCGCCCTCAGGACGCAGGCACTATGATAGTCTCCAATGACTTCGATTTCAGCAAGGAAAGCCTCAACCATACCATCACCGGTATTGCCGGAAAGAAGGGCTTCAGCACTATCAACATAGAAAAGGCTATGATGAATAACGAGACCGGCTTCGGCATGAAGGTGCTCAAGGTACTCTATGACAACGGCCTTTCCTTCGAGCATATGCCCTCCGGTATCGACACAATGAGCATCACCCTCAGCACGGATAAGCTCGCACCGGTGCGCGATAAGGTGCTTGCAGGTCTGAGAAAGGCTGTTGAGCCTGACCACCTCGAGATCGAGGACGGCATCGCAATGCTTGCAGTAGTCGGAAGAAGAATGAAGAATACAAGAGGTACTGTTGCGCGTATATTTGCCTCCCTTGCCCATGCGCGCATCAATGTCAAGCTCATAGACCAGGGCTCAAGTGAACTGAACGTTATCGTCGGTGTGAGCGAGCACGACCTTCCCGAGGCTATCAGACGTATCTACGATATGTTCATAAATTCTGAAAAATAAGCTGATGATCCAGCAAGTTTAATAAAATGAAATAACCGTCCGGGCTTAGCTGCGGCGGTTATTTTTTTGTGCAGTGATGCCCCGGATATGCTATTCGGGATTTCTTGCTGCCCAACGTGACTTTCCGCTTATTTAAGGCTTGACACTCATGCAAAATTGTTATATAATAAATTCAGTTATTTCCGAAAGAAAGGACAACGACAATGAGTAAAAAATCTTCACAGCGCCGGACAGCTGCTGCCGCAGTGCCCCCTGATCAGACACCTTTGAAACCCTCTGCTCCGGCAAAGCCGTATTTTGCAGGTATCGACATAGTAAAGATACTTGCTGCTTTTTTCGTCGTGGGTATACACACCTTCCTCTACAACGGATTCTACGGCGCCGAGATACACTCGGGAGATACTGAGTATATCGTGCCTATCGCTCTGCGGTGGATCGTATATACCTGCGTTCCGCTGTTCATGATTACGACCGGCTACCTCATGAAAAACAAGAAGTTCAGCCCTTCCTATTACAAGGGCCTGATAAAGATCATCGTTATTTACCTGTTTATCGGTATACTCTGCCTGAGAGCCAATCACACTGTGTTCCATACCGAATACACAAAATGGATCATTCTGAAAAAATACCTCGAATTCAATGCCGCCGACTACGGTTGGTATGTGAACTACTACATTGCCATTTTCTGCATGATACCGTTCCTGAACCTCGCGTTCAACGGCCTTGAGACAAGAAACCAGAGGCTCATCCTTCTCATCACGATAACCGCATTCTCTGTTTTTGCAAGAAGCTTTTTCCTCGGCTTCAAGGCGAATGACCAGGCGAGACTTTTCCCGGACTATCTCAGCGGTATGTGGCCGCTTGCATACTATTATGCGGGAGCTTATATCAGAGAATATCCTCCTAAGCGCTGTCTGCGGAACAAGGCACTGATATTCTTTGTGTTCGCTTCATGTGTGGCATTCATCACCGAAAGCTCATACAAGCACACTATCGCAAGCACCAATGCAGATAACAACTATCACTTCACATCATGGCACTTCAATGACTACAGCACTTACCCCGTATTCATCATGGCGGTCTGCATATTCCTGCTGCTGTTCGATATCACCACAAGCAACCCGCGCGTTAAATTCGTCCTCCAGCAGCTTTCCTCAACAACGTTTGCTCTCTACCTGATATCCTATGTATTCGACCGAAAGGTCTACGGAAAATTCACCGGTAAATATCCCCCCGCACCCGGCGAAAGCTGGAACTACGACCGCTTCACCCATGTCTGGCAGCCGTGGCTTTATGTATTCCTCCACGCAGTGTTCTGGGCACTCGTTATAACCAATGCTTACAAGATACTCGCCTTCCTTTGCTCAAAGGCTATCGAACGGATAAAAAAATAGTCATAACCGTACATTCCCTTATCCCGAATCATGTAATCGTGAACTAAAGAAATACCGGAGACAAAAATGAACAAATATAAAAAATTAGCGTTCAATACCATTATTTTCGCTATCGGCAGCTTCGGCTCAAAGATACTTGTAATGCTGCTGACGAGGCTGTATACTAAGAACATCAGCCCTGCCGACCTCAGCACTAAGGAACTCCTTGAGATAACTGCAAACTTCCTCCTGCCGATATTCACATTCTCAATGACCGAGGCTATAATCCGCTTCGGACTCGATAGCAAGTACGATAAATCACAGGTCTTCACCACAGCCACCGTCCTCAATTCTATCGGACTGGTGCTGATGCTGCTGTGTACACCGATATTCAGGATAATCTCCTTCCTCGACTTCATTGACGGCTATACCATACTCCTCCTCATTTACGTCTGCACCTCGGCGTTCAGGTCACTGTGCTCGCAGTTCGTCCGTGCAAGAGGAATGGTCAAGCTTTTCTCCCTCGACGGCATACTCGCTACGATAACCCTGCTGATATTCAGCATCATCTTTATTTCCAACCTCCACTGGGGCGTCAAGGGCTTCATGCTCTCGGTCATCCTCTCCGACCTCTGCTCGGCAGTGTTCCTGTTCATCGTCGCGGGACTTCACCAGTACCTCAGAATACAAAGCTATAATAAACGCCTCGCAACGAGCATGATGAAGTTCGCCGTTCCCCTGATACCTACCGTCGTCATGTGGGTGATAACCGGCTTCTCAGACAGACTTTTCATCCGCTATATGCACAGCGACAGGGTAGAACTCGGCGAGAGCGCTGCCGGTATCTACGGTCTTGCAACTAAGGTCCCGAACCTCATCTCAATGGTCTCGACGATATTCTTTCAGGCGTGGAATATGTCCGCTATCATGGAGAACGATTCCGACGACCGCAGCCGCTTCTATGAGAAGGTATACGGCGCTTATGAGGCTCTCCTGTTCGTTGCCTCGGCGTTTCTTATCGCGGGAGTGCAGATCGTCACTCCGATATTCGTCAGCACAGCGCGTTTCGGTGAGTATAAGGCGGTATACAAGTACACTCCCGTGCTGGTAGTGGCGGTGCTGTTCATGTGCCTTGACCAGTTCCTCAGCAGTATCTATACCGCTACAAAGCATACCAAGAATTCCTTCTGGACAAGCTTCACGGCAAGCATGGCGAATATCGTCCTCAACTTCTTCCTCATCCCCGAGTGGGGCATCCACGGCGCTGCCATTGCGACCTTCCTCAGCTATTATCTCTGCTTCTGGGCAAGAATAATCGATGCGAGATACTATGTGCCGTTCCGTTTCGATGCGGTGAAGTCCATCGTCAATACCACGATACTCCTTGTGATGTGCTGGGTCATCATCGCAAAGCCGGCTGCATTCGGTCTCTGGCTCGTTATCATGATAGCTGCCGAGATATTCCTCAACTACAAGGCGTTTCTCATGACGCTCAGAAAGATGCTCAGAAAGGCATGAGCAGCCGAAGGCTGCGCCCTTCACGGATCGCTCTTATGGGTCTGACATTCGAGTATCTAATTTTAATTATGAATAAAAAGTCTTCCCCCGAAGGTCTGTGAAGCCTCCGGGGGAAGTTTGTTTGTCAGGATATCAGTCTATCTTGGGCAGATTAGCAAGAGAAGCAGCTATTTCCTCATCAGTGGGGATATAGTCGGTCATTCTGCCGTCGTTGTAAGCTGCATATGCGTACATATCAAAGTAGCCTGTACCGGTAAGACCAAAGAGTATGGTCTTTTCTTCACCGGTCTCCTTGCACTTGATAGCCTCGTCGATAGCTGCACGGATAGCGTGGCTGCTCTCCGGAGCAGGGAGGATACCTTCAACTCTTGCAAACTGTTGTGCAGCTTCAAATACTGCTGTCTGCTCAACAGAGCGAGCCTCCATTAGACCCTGGTCGTAGAGCTCGGAGAGGATAGCACTCATGCCGTGATAGCGCAGACCGCCTGCGTGGTTCGGGGAGGGCATGAAGCCGCTGCCGAGAGTGTACATCTTCTGGAGCGGGCAAACCTTTCCTGTGTCGCAGAAGTCATAGGCATAGGTGCCGCGTGTTAAGCTCGGGCAGGAAGCAGGCTCAACTGCAATGAACTTGTAGTCAGCCTCACCGCGGAGTTTTTCACCCATGAAGGGAGAGATGAGTCCGCCGAGGTTTGAGCCGCCGCCGGCACAGCCGATGATGATATCGGGCTTGATACCGTACTTATCCATAGCTATCTTTGCCTCCATGCCGATAATGGACTGGTGGAGAAGTACCTGAGAGAGAACGCTTCCGAGAACATAGCGGTAGCCTTCCTTAGTGGTCGCAGCTTCAACAGCCTCAGAGATAGCACAGCCGAGACTTCCGTTTGTATTGGGGAATTCAGCGAGGATCTTTCTTCCTACTTCTGTTGTGTCTGAGGGCGAGGGAGTAACGCTTGCGCCGTAGGTACGCATTACCTCGCGGCGGAAGGGCTTCTGCTCGTATGATACCTTTACCATATAAACGTGGCAGTCGAGACCGAAGTAAGAGAAAGCCATTGAAAGAGCCGTGCCCCACTGACCTGCGCCTGTCTCGGTGGTAACACCCTTGAGTCCCTGCTTCTTTGCGTAGTAAGCCTGCGCGATAGCAGAGTTGAGCTTGTGGCTTCCCGAGGTATTGTTGCCCTCGAACTTGTAGTAGATCTTAGCCGGAGTACCGAGAGCCTTTTCAAGGCAGTAAGCTCTTACGAGCGGTGAAGGACGGTACATCTTGTAGAATGAGAGTATCTCGTCGGGAATGTCGATGTAGGGAGTTGTATCGTCGAGCTCCTGCTTAACGAGCTCATCGCAGAACACAGCTCCGAGCTCCTCAGCTGTGACAGGCTTGCCTGTACCGGGATTGAGGAGAGGAGCCGGCTTCTTCTTCATATCAGCGCGGACATTGTACCACTGCTTCGGGAGCTCGCTCTCTTCGAGGTAAATCTTGTAAGGTATTTCTTTTGCCATTGTGATCTTCTCCTTTTTATCAGAATTTGTTTGTCTATCGGACAAAAAAACAGCGCCCCTGTCCGACATTATCTGAAATGCCGGGACAGGAGCGAATATCCATTCAGCTTCTGCGGTGCCACCCCGCTTGACGTAAAAACGTCCTCTCGTGTGTACTTTCATACACGGGTTTTGATAACGCAGGACCGCTGCGGCTCGCTTACTCAGACGCAAAGTCCTTTCTGTCCGCCCTCGGAAGTCCATTCACCGCAGCCTCACGCACCTGCTCACACCGACCGCAGGCTCTCTGGAACGCTTATGAAGCGGCTACTCACACTTCTTCACTGGTTTATGACTGCATTATACCACAATAATCACTTTTTGTCAAGCGATTTTTGCTGATACTGCGCTTATCTGTGTCTTCCGCCGCCGCCGTGGCTGCCGCCGCTGTGGTGACCTCCGCCGCTCCGGTGACCGCCGCCGCTGTGATGACCGCCGCCGCTGCTGTTTGAAGAGATGTATGTCTTTGTGGTATTCGAGCGCAGCAGGTGGTCATCGCGGAAATTGAACCTTGTCTCCTCGCGCGAGAGGTATATTTTCGGGTCAGTCTTTGCCTTGAACTTATAGTTGCTCTTGGCGACGAAATAGGTGATGAGATGCACGATACCTCCGCCGACGAGCGCGATAGCGAGCGCTTTGAGATAGACAGCCGGCGGCTTGAACTTCGTTATTTTGAGTTCGCCGTTAAAATAATAGATATACTTGTGTGTCTTCGGGTCGTAGTAGTATTTCAGACCCGAGCGGAAGTCCTCCTGATAGCTTTCGAGCTGCCTGAGGAAGGAACCGATAGTGTACTTCACGTCATAGGAATAATCCTCGCCCTCGGTAACAGAATCCGACGAGGGAAGATACGAGCACGCAGCGTCAAG
>CAMOXW010000042.1 GCA_946629405.1 uncultured Ruminococcus sp. | reverse complement strand
TAGAGAGAAAGTGTGGTCTCGGATCTCAGAGAAAGCGTCGCACCCTCAAAATGGACATCGTCAGGAAAAATCTGATCTGTTTCAGCGTTGAATTTAAAGTCTGAAAGTGTTTCCGCCGTGACTTCATTAACGGCATCGCTTACAGAAAGACCGGAGGCATCGTTGTTGAAATATATCTGTGCGGCGGTGCCGTAGTCGATCATTGCCTTGACGAGGGCGACAATTTTATCGTCATAGCCGTGAGCGGGGTCGAGGACGTACTCGGCATACTCCCGGACGGAGTAGGTGTACTCATTGCCCTTTCTGTCGCCGTCAACGAGTTGGACGATGATCTCCGAGGACATATCCTTGGCGGAAACATTGCACTTGAACTTGTAATAGGTCTTACCGCCTATCACCTTGGCATTTTTCTCGTCGGAAGTGACAGTCTTGACGGACAGCCTCTGCGTCTCGGTCTTGCTGCCGTTTGGTATGGTGAAGATCATTTCGGCGGTCTCGCTGTTTTTGATCTGATCGGCAAGCTCCATATAGAAGTTCACGCCGATGTCGCCGTCAAGGCTGAGGGAGTGGCCGTAGAGGTGCTCGCCGAGCCCCATGTCAACGAGGTCGCCCTCGAAAGTAACATTGATATCTGTATCTGGATTGCCTGTTGAGTATTTTGCCTTGTATGTTGAAAGGTATTCAGGGCGAACGTGACAGACTGTGTCCTTGTTCTCCTTGAAATCATCACAGTAATAGTCTGCCCAGTTAATGGCGGGGTCGGCATAGCAGTAAACATCGGTCATAGATGTGCATTTATAAAATGCATCACTTCCGATAGATGTAACACTTTCGGGAATGGTGACCGCGGAAAGAGCTGAACAATTGGAGAATACCAGCTTTCCGATTGTTGTTATTCCCTTACCTATCTCAACAGAGGTTATAGTTTCTGCGTAATTCGTCCACGGGGTATAATTATAATTATACTCATAATTATACATCGCACCGCTGCCGGTGATCGACAGCTTGTCGTAGGTGCTGTCATTATCTGTGTCGGTAACATACCACCATGCACTGTCGCCGCACTTTCCATGGGGGACAGCAGGCGGCGCCGCAACGGTAACATCACAATCGGGCATAATGAAGGTGGCAGAAGTTCCGTTACTGTCGAGCTCAATATCCTGCCCGTCAGCGGCTGTGACCTCAAATCCGCTGAACACTCCGCCGTCGTTCAGATCAATAGCGAGACAGACCGTGTCGCCTTCCTTGATCGCGGGTGTGCTTTTCATGGCGTCAACGTCTTCCTGAGTGCCCGCTCTGAACACACCGCTTTCTGAGGGGATGACCGTAAGGCCGTAAGAGATGCGGTCGAAGTCAACGTAAAGATAATTTTCAGTATTGTTGGCAGGGTCGAACATTTCCTTATAGGCATCAAGATACTTTGCAGGAACCTTAACGGTGGATTTTACACCTTCCTTAGCAAGGTAGTGGGTTTCAACATCCCAAAGCCCAGTATATTTCAGTTTTGCCGGATCGGCCATTATGGTGAAATCGGTCAGTTTCTCGCAGCCGTTAAACAAGAGATGACCGTATGAAAGCTCGTATTTCTCATCCTCATTATCTGCAAGGATCGTCACCTTTTCAAGGTCGGGACAACTATCGAACGCCTGCTCACATAGCTGATGGACGCTGCTCGGGATCGTGATCTCTTTGATCCCGCTGGACGTAAAAGCATGTGGTTGTATAGATATAACCGTGTTCGGAATGGTGATATGCCTGAGATTTTTGCAGCCTTCAAATGCACTATAGTTAATATACTGTACACCTTCTTTGAGAGTTACGGAAGAAAGGTTTTCACAGCCATTAAACAAATTACTCGGCACCCACTGCACACTTCCGGGAATGACCGCCGACCTGAGATCGTTACATTGATAAAATAAGCCGCCCGAAATATCATCTATTCCGTCTTCAAACACCACCGAGGTGATCTTTTCTTTGAATGTGTCCCAGTCGTCTATGCCTGTCCACTCGTCATTGTTTTTAACTGAGTCGCTGCCGCTGATAACGAGCTTTCCGTCTTTGTAGAGTGTCCATGTTACATTGTTGCCGCAGCTGCCCTGCCCTTCGATATCGCCTTCGGCACTGGCTGTCATTACCGACCCGCTAAAAAACTCTTCAAAGGGCGTGCCTGTGGGCAGAGCCGTTCCGACCATAAGCAGAGCGAGTGCGCCTGCTGTCAGCTTTTTAAATAGTTTGCCTTTCATACTTCTCCTCCTTTATAATTATGCAGTATATTTTAACAGTTCAATACGTTTATTGTATTATACCATAATCAAGTTGGCTTTTCAAGTGTTCACAAAATATTTCTGATTATTGATTTCAATTAAGCTGTATGAATATATAACACGATCCGTTTTTTGAGATTCTCTTGTTCTCCGGCAGATCGTCTTCCTGCCATTCTTCGGGGTAGGAGAATTTCTGTCTGCTGCGGAGCTTTTTGTATATCACGCCCGCTGACAATGCGAGGACGGCTTCGGCGATGAGCTTTTTCATATCTCAAACTCCACTTTCCCGTCAGCGAGGCGGTAAAGAGCGCCGATAACGCGCAGGCCGTGTTCTTCCTCGCGGTGTATCTCAAAGCTCTGCTCGATCTGCTCGACGCTGTGGCGCACGTTGAGACAGCAAGCCTTGTAGTCGTCCTGCTCGTCGCCTATTGCGGTCTTTATCTCGTCGGTGATGAACTTGATGTAGCCCTCGGGATCGTGGTTGATCGCCGCGTCAACGGCTCCGCAGTGATCGTGCCCGAGGACGGCGACCAGCCTTATACCCAGATGCTCTGCCGCATATTCGATAGACCCCAGCTGATGATCGTCGATGACGTTCCCTGCCACACGGATGACGAACAGGTCACCGATGCCCGCGCTGAAAATGCTTTCGGGTATCACCCTCGAATCCGAGCAGGTGACGATAACTGCGTAGGGCTGCTGCCCCTGCTCGCAGGTGCGGGCTCTTATCTCCGGGGAGATGTCGCCGCAGCCGGTTTTCGCAGCGAGGTATTTCTCGTTCCCGTCCTTCAGTCTTTGCAGCGCCTCGCCGGCGCTGACCTTGTATTCAAGCGTCATATTATTCCTCCCTTTGCGAATTGAGCATAGTATTACAAATCAGAATTTGCCGTCTCATCACAGAACGGTAAAAGTTCAATTTGTGCTGACATTTGATCTTTCACAGTCAAAGCCCGATTTGTATTTCTGAATTTATTATACATCCCGCCGTCTGAAAAGTCAACGTGTGATTGACTTGTACTCCGCTTTTTGGTATAATGGTCAAGGGTGATACCATGCACAAAAACCTTGATCTTGCGTAAAAGATAAAAAATGCGTGAGCGTTGTTTCGGGGCTTTGCTTCAAGATATAACAGCTATTTTTCGGGCAGGATATGCCTGCCGTTTGGCCCACGCAGTCGAGGAGCTTGTGGAAGGTGTTGAACTGGGCTTCGGTCAGCGACTCCTCGAACGGGATACAGAGAGCGTTAAACTCGTCCGAGAACTCAGCGGAGTGAATATCGCCCTGGCGGTAGTTGTAAAGTGCATCGATCATCATATCATCGAACCTCGCAATCATTATAAGATATGTGCGTATAATCGGCTTATCTGCGTCATTTTCTTTGCAAGGTTTTCAGATTGGTCTGCCTGTATAAAGAACAAAGCAGTCCTGCTCTCAGGACTGCTTTTTGTTGTTTCATTTATTGCTTATCTGGCGTTTTTCAGCAATTTTAGCATATTTTTCCTTTGTAGCAAGACCGCCGCGGATGTGGCGCTCGAGTTTGTTTGTTTCGAGAATGTTCCGAACCTGCGCACAGAGGACAGGGTCCTCGCTGCGAAGTCTCTCGCTGACGTCCTTATGTACTGTACTTTTGCTTATTCCGAATTTTTTTGCAGCCGCGCGGACAGTAGCTTTATTCTCGAGAATATAGCGTCCGAGGACTACGGCGCGGTCTTCCGGCTGAACCTTCATAAAAATCACCTCTTTTGATAATGTATATGCCGGAGGAAGGGAATTTAATGCCGGAAGACAAATAATGGCGAAAAAAGGATAAATAATGTGTTTACACAAGGATTTTGATGATATTTTACAAAAAAATATTAAATCAGGTCTAAAACGCTGAAAAACAATGGTTGCGGTTCAAACGAACCTGTGATATAATCATATCATCACATGAGAGGAGCCGAAGACAATGAATCGGAACGTACCCGGAACTACCTTGAACTATTCTGAACAGGCAAGGATATCGGCTTTTTCCGTGATAGCCCCTGTACTTGAGGCTACCGGCGGACTTACGCTCTCGCAGCTCTCGAAACTTACAGGGCTGGAGGGAACCACCATTCAGAACTGGATAAAACGCGGATGGGTCTCAGCGACATCCGGAAAGAAGTACTCTGAGAAGCAGATACTCAGGATATTACTTATAAATATGCTCAGGGACGCTATGAAGCTTGATGATATCGCAAGACTCATGGCTTACGTTAACGGTGACGTTGAGGATACGTCCGATGATATTATCGCGGATGTCCACTTGTATAATATACTTTGCAGGATAATTTTTACTGCGGAGGATTCAGGCGCATTCGGCTCCGGCATGATACAGCAGCTTATTGACGATGAGATACAGTCACACGCTGACGATATCGCCAATGCTGAGAAGCTCCGGAAGGCAATGTTCGTCATGGTCATGGGATACAGGAGCGGTTTTTTGAAAAGGGAAATGGAGGAAGTACTGACAGGAGTTCTCGAAGAACAGCGTAAGGGAAGCCTCGGAAAGTAGGAAAAGTGTTCATTGGTTGGTATATGAGGCTTTCTTGCGCTGTTCTCATGGATAATGGAGGTTAAAGGTATGGAAGAAAAGAAGCGAAAACTGCCGAAGGTATTAAAGATACTGGCTTTTCTGCTGTTCGGCGGAGTTATAATCGGGCTTGCAATTCTGCTTGACTATGACGGATGTGAGCTGATTGGAGATTTTCTGCCGGACTCACTGTTCGATGGTTCAAAAAAGGAAAAGAAAAAAGGTAATGAAGAAAATACAGACGAGGTTCTGTAAAAGGAGGAATTGATATGCCAGTAAACATCAGGGACATAAGAAATAATGAGGCTGCAAAGCCGGGATTCAAGGGCTTGAAGTGGATAATCGCAGGACTTGCGGCAATAATCGTCGCTGCAAATTCATTCACGATAGTTCCCGCAGGTAATACCGGCGTGGTGCTCACGCTCGGTGAGGTATCGAAGAATTCGTATGACTCAGGTTTTCACTTCAAAATACCGTTCATCCAGCAGGTAGAGATAATGTCCAACAAGATACAGGTCTATGAGACTCCCGCATCGGCGGTGTCGAAGGACCTCCAGACCGTAAGCAGCAATATTGCGGTAAACTACAGGCTTATTTCGGCTGATTCGGCAAATATGTATGAGGATGTTGGAAATGATTACAAGACTGTTCTTATTGCACCTGTAGTTCAGGAGTGTATGAAGTCTGCCACAGCAAAGTATACCGCTGAGGAGCTCATCACAGAGCGCCAGTCAGTCGGCGACGAGGTAAAGGCAGCACTTGACGTAAAGCTCAATGATTACGGCATTTACATAGAGAAGTTCAACATCGTGAACTTTGATTTCTCGGATGAGTTCAACAACGCTATCGAGGCAAAGCAGGTAGCTGAGCAGAATCTTCTTAAAACAGAGACAGAGCAGAAGCAGGTTCGTATAATCGCTCAGACTGACGCAGACAAGAAGGTCATCGCAGCCGAGGCTGACGCGAAGGCTATACTTGCACAGGCGCAGGCTCAGGCGGATGCAAACAAGCTCCTGAATGACTCGCTTACTGATAAGGTTATAGCTTATGAGCAGCTCCAGAGGTGGAACGGCGTAATGCCTAAGGTAGTTGGCAGCGACGGCGGTTTTCTGATAAATGTACCGATCGACGATACATCTTCTCAGACTTCGTCTCAGGGCGAATAACTCATCTGCAATATAGGGAATTGAAAAATCATTGCACCGGCGTTCTATGGGGTGGAGCGCCGGTGATTTTTCTTTAGGAAATAATACCGCAGCAAAGTGAAAAGAACGAAAAAAGGACGTTCCCGAAGGAACGTCCTTTAAACTTGTCCGTCTGATGGAATTAGCCGAGCTCAGCGAAGTACTTGATAGTTCTTACCATCTGAGATGTGTAAGAATTCTCGTTGTCGTACCATGAAACAACCTGAACCTCATAGAGATCGTCAGCGATCTTAGCAACCATTGTCTGAGTAGCATCGAAGAGTGAACCGAATCTCATGCCGATAACGTCAGAAGAAGCCATCTGATCCTCGTTCTAACCGAAGGACTCAGAAGGAGCAGCCTTCATAGCAGCGTTGATGCCTTCCTTAGTTACGTTTGCACCCCTAACACCAGCTGGAAGGATTGTTGTAGAACCTG
>CAMOXW010000041.1 GCA_946629405.1 uncultured Ruminococcus sp. | reverse complement strand
CCGACATATCCCTCGGGACACTGGCTTTTCGGCTTTGCTTCAAAGAAGTATCACCCGACGAACGACTACAACGGCCCGAGGTGGAATATGCTCGGAATCAGGACGAGGTACTACAATACCCGCCTGCACGTTGGTGCATTTGCGCTTCCAAATTATGTAGAGGAGCTTCTCAAGGATGTTGAATAAGAATATACAGACATTCATCGCCTGCGACAGTGAATACGGCGATGCTAATATAGTGCTTTTCGGCGCAGGCTTTGACGGTACGACGAGCTTCCGTCCGGGAACACGGTTCGGCCCTTCGGCAATAAGGAATGAGAGCTTCGGCATTGAGACCTACAGTCCATATCAGGACAAGGATATGCTGGACTACGCCTATTTTGACAGCGGTGACATTGACCTTCCCTTCGGCAGTACAAGAAGGGCAGTAGCTGACATAGCAATGAGAACGGATACCATACTCACAGACGGCAAGCTTCCATTCATGATAGGTGGTGAGCATCTTGTTACTCTTGGCGCAGTCATGGCAGTCAAGGAGAAATATGACGATCTGTATATAGTCCACTTTGATGCTCATGCCGATCTCAGGGATGATTATCTGGATCAGCAGCTCTCACACGCCTGTGTACTGCGGCGCTGTTGGGAGCTTGTCGGCGACGGACATATATTCCAGTTCGGCATAAGAAGCGGTGACCGCGAGGAATTCCGTTTTGCCGCTGATCATACTGAAATGCACAGGTTCAGCTTCGGCGGACTTGAAGAAGCCGTTGAAAAGCTGAAAGGCAAGAACGTCTACTTCACGATAGACCTTGATGTGCTTGATCCGTCCATATTTCCAGGTACAGGCACTCCGGAGGCCGGGGGAGTTACCTTTGAGCAGCTCCGGAAGGCACTCACGCTTGTATGCAGCGAGCTGAATATAGTCGGCTGCGACGTCAATGAGCTTAGTCCGGTATACGATCAGAGCGGCGTTTCAACGGCAGTTGCCTGCAAGGTGATAAGGGAAATGCTTCTGGCACTTTCGTAATGCAGGATAGGCACAGTGCTTAATATTTTTGTTGATGCGGCATACAGACATCAGGGGATACTTCAAGGCTTATGGAGCTTCTTATATCGGACGCTAAGTCCATGCAGCTTGACTGCATCGGGCTGAAAGCCTCTGAGGATGGGTATTCACTTTATAAAAAGCTTGGATTTGAGGACAATATCTCGTCATTCAAGCCAATGAAACTGATACTATAAAACGCAAAGGAGTAAGAAATAATGGGAAAATGTATGATAATCGGCTGCGGAGGAGTTGCTTCCGTGGCTATCCACAAGTGCTGCCAGAACAGTGACGTATTCGAGGGCATAATGATAGCGAGCCGAACAAAGTCAAAGTGTGACGCGCTCAGGGATAAGCTCCAGCCCACAACCAAAACCGTCATTGAGACAGCTCAGGTGAATGCCGACAATGTTGACGAGCTGATCGCACTTATCAACAGCTATAAGCCGGATGTTGTGCTTAATCTTGCACTTCCTTATCAGGATCTTACGATCATGGATGCCTGCCTTGCAACAAAGACACATTATGTTGATACTGCGAACTATGAGCCTCTTGATACGGCTAAATTTGAGTACAAGTGGCAGTGGGCGTACCGCGAGAGATTTGAGAAGGCTGGCATCACGGCACTTCTTGGCAGCGGCTTCGATCCCGGTGTTACCGGCGTATTTTCGGCTTATGCGATGAAGCACCAGTTTGACGAGATCAACTACATCGACATCCTCGACTGCAACGGCGGTGACCACGGCTACCCGTTCGCTACAAACTTCAACCCTGAGATAAACATCCGCGAGGTTTCTGCAAAGGGCAGCTATATCGAGGACGGAAAGTGGATAGAGACTGAGCCTATGGAGATCAAGCGAGTGTACAACTTCAAGGGAGTAGGTGAGAAGGATATGTACCTTCTGCACCATGAGGAGCTTGAGTCGCTTGCACTCAACATCAAGGGCATCAAGCGTATACGTTTCTTCATGACCTTCGGACAGAGCTATCTCACGCATCTCAAGTGCCTTGAAGACGTTGGAATGACCTCGATCGAGCCTATCATGTATGAAGGCAAAGAGATCGTTCCGCTCCAGTTCCTGAAGGCTGTACTTCCCGATCCGGCGTCACTTGGTCCGAGAACGGTCGGCAAGACCAACATCGGCTGTATCTTCCGTGGAAAGAAGGACGGCAAGGACAAGAACTACTACTTATATAATATATGCGATCATCAGGAGTGCTACAAGGAGGTCGGCTCGCAGGCTATCTCCTATACCACCGGTGTACCGGCAATGATAGGCGCAATGATGATAATGACCGGCACATGGAAGAAAGCCGGCGTATACAACATTGAAGAATTTGATCCTGATCCGTTCATGGAGGCTCTCAACAAGTGGGGACTTCCGTGGGAGGAGGACTTCGATCCGGTGCTCGTTGATTAATAATTGTATATAAAAGGAATGGTGAATATCATGATAATTGTAACAACAGATTTTATCCCCGGAAAAAATGTTCAGGCGCTCGGCGTATGTGAGGGCGCTACAGTTCAGACCAAGCACTTCGGCAGAGACTTTATGGCAGGTCTGAAAAATCTTGTAGGCGGCGAGATAACGAGCTACACAGAAATGATGAACGAAGCCCGTGCTATCGCAAAGAACAGGATGCTGGCGCAGGCTCAGCAGTATGGAGCTGACGCAGTAGTTGGCTTCCGCTATATGTCTTCTGAGGTAGCACAGGGTGCTGCCGAGGTCGTTGCCTACGGAACTGCTGTCAAATTCGTATGACACAAGAAAAGCTTGATAAGCTCAGGAAGCTCTCTACGCCCTGCTACGTCATAGACGAGGAAGTCCTCCGGAGTGATCTGGAGGTACTCAGAGGCGTTCAGGAGCGCACCGGCGCTAAGATACTGCTTGCACAGAAAGCGTTCTCCTGCTATCATCTTTACAGGATGATAGGGGAGTATCTTGCAGGAACAGCCTGCAGCGGTCTTTTTGAGGCAAGGCTCGGATATGAGGAAATGGGCAGGGAGAACCATGTATTTTCCGCAGCCTACCGCGAGAGCGAGATCGACGAGATAATCGGCTATTGCGGGCATATTATATTCAATTCTTTTACGCAGCTCGATATGTATCGCAGCCGTGTACTTGCTGCCGGAAAGAAGATAGGACTGCGTATAAACCCTGAGCTGTCTACACAGGAAGGGCATGAGATATACGACCCGTGCTCACCGAAATCAAGGCTCGGCATAACGCGGAGGAACTTCCGCACAGATGATCTTGCGGGAGTGAGCGGTCTTCATTTCCACACTCTCTGCGAGCAGAATTCAGACGATCTTGAACGTACACTTGACGCTGTAGATGAAAAATTCGGCGATATTCTGGCGGATATGGAGTGGATCAATTTCGGCGGAGGTCATCACATTACCCGTGCGGATTACGATATACCGCGGCTTGAGCGATGTATAAGACGTATGCAGGAGAAATACGGGCTGGAGGTCTACCTTGAACCCGGCGAAGCTGCTGCGCTAAATGCAGGATATCTTGTGACTGAGGTTCTTGACCTGACTGAGAACGATATGCCGATAGCTATAGTTGACACCTCGGCGGCGTGTCATATGCCGGACGTACTGGAAATGCCTTATCGTCCGCCGCTTTTTGGTTCAGGAGAAAACGGAGAGAAGCCGTATTCATACAGGCTTGGTTCGCAGACCTGCCTTGCAGGTGATGTGATCGGGGAATACTCATTTGACCAGCCCCTCAGCATCGGCGACAGGCTGGTATTCGGCGACATGGCTATATATTCCATGGTCAAGAGCAACACCTTCAACGGTATGCCGCTTCCGGCGATACTTCTCATGAAGGCTGACGGAAGCACTGAGTGCCTGCGAAGCTTCAGCTACGCTGATTTCAGGGAAAGATTATGAAAATACCGCAGTTTCGTACTGCGGTATAAGTTTATACTGCATACTATTAATAAAGACCTTAACAGCGAGCAGTATACATCTGGAGGAGTTTATGACAATAAGCGTTAAAAAAATAATGTCCGTAACTATGTCAGCTGTTATAGGCGCGGCTGGCTGTATACCGTACAGATGGACATCAGAAGCAGTTGATATTTCTGTGCCGTGCAGGATAGTCCCGAAGGTCGCATTTTCCCATGTAAGGGACGAAAACGGCACACAGGAGTTAAGACTGACGGCAGCCCCGGCATATGCACCGCTTGAAAGCACAGGGGAAACGGAAGATGCAGCTCTCCCTGAAAGCTTCGATCTACGCACACAGGGGAAGATCACTCCGGTCAGAGATCAGGGGCAGTTCAGTACCTGCTGGGCGCATTCGTCGGCAGCAAGCGCTGAATCGAGCGTAACAGGAGCGGTCCCGGATATTGACCTGTCCGAGCTGCATACTGCCTATTACGCCTATTATGACGAATATGGAACGAATGACACGCCATTGGCGGAAGTACTTGAAAGAGCAGGGAATTCTGACCTTGTAATTAATCTCTGGTCACATTGGCACGGACCTGTTCTTGAAGATGCTCTGCCGTATGAAAATGTTGAAAAAGGCGATCTTTCGCTTTTCAGCAGGGAATTACTCATGCAGCATGACTATATTCTCAGGAATGCCTACAGGCTGAACTATGACAGTGAAAGGACTGATACCGATGCCGTAAACGAGCAGGTCAAGCGTCTGGTGTACGGCGGACACGGAGTTGAGGTATCATTTTGTGCCGACAGTTCAAATATGAACTACATAGATGCGACCTCAAACACAAAGAAGTCGTCAAGATTTGCTAACCACAGTGTAACGATCGTTGGCTGGGACGATTCATTTCCTGCGAGGAATTTTCTGAATTCTCCCGAGGGTGACGGCGCGTGGCTCATAAAGAACAGCTGGGGCATAAACTCCGGCAAAGACGGGTATATGTGGATATCCTACTATGACAGGTCACTGTGTGATTTCACGGCGTATGAGCTTGCCGAAAACAGCAGCCATAAGTATAACCTCAGCCTTGACAGCTTCACTCCGGTTCAGAGCTTCCGTGCGGATACGGATAACGGAAGTCTCTATG
>CAMOXW010000040.1 GCA_946629405.1 uncultured Ruminococcus sp. | reverse complement strand
TTGCCGCCGGAAATACAGACTGCTATCCGGTCGCCGGGCTGAACGAGCTGATATTCATTTATCGCCTTTGTGAACCTGCACCATATCGACTTCTTGAACTTCTTCCGCAGGCTCAGCTCGGCCTCGGCAGTAATATCGCGGCTCTCCATTTTTATTCTCAGCCATTCGAGGTAGCCACCGGCAAGGCTGACCGCATCGAGCCCCTGCTCCGAGAGCTCCTGAGCGGCATCAAGGCTGACGAGCCCGCTTTTGCAGCAGATAACGAGCTTTTTCCCTACCGGCATATTTTCAGCTTTTAGCTCAGCAAGAGGGATATTCACCGAGCCCTTTATATGCCCGTACTCAAATGCAGCAGCATCGCGGATATCTATGACAGTATAGCTGTCAGCAGGGAGCCTGTCGAGCTCCCCGGGAGTAATTTCTTTACACATAAGCGCCTCCTGATCTATCTGTCTAATTTTACCCCATTCGTGATGATTTGTCAATCCCCCACTTAGTAAACAGTCCGGAATTGAAAGAGATCGTACCGACCGGCGGTGACAATACACGGACACTCAACAAAAGAGCATGATAAAAAGGACGTCCGCAGACGTCCTTTTCTATACCTTAAACTTTAAAGCCCTTTGCGCGCAGACCGTCTATAAGGTCGCCGAGTATCTCTGCATTTGTCTCTGATACGGAATGAAGCAGGAGTATCTCCCCGCCGTGAGCCGAATCGAGAAGCTTGTTCAGGGCTTCCTCCCTGCCGGGCTGGGAGTCAGTTTTCCAATCAACATAAGCATAGCTCCAGAACACTGACTTATAGCCGCAGTCCCGGACTGTTCCGAGCGCTGCGTCGGAGTATTCACCGCACGGACACCTGAAATACTGCATCTGCACGCCGTAATTATTCATGACATAGTCGTGCAGTGACATTATCTCCTCCCTTGCCGCCTCCTCGGAGAGCGAAGGAAGGCTTGCATGAGTCATGCCGTGGTTGCCAATTGTATGCCCCTCGGCGATCATACGTCTTACAAGCTCGGGCTCTTTTTTGGCATAGTCGCCTGTCAGGAAGAAGACAGCCTGCACATTCTTATCTCTGAGGGTATCGAGTATCCTGCCGGTGAAGCCGTTCTCGTAGCCCTGGTCGAAGGTTATTATCACGCGGCTGCTATCCTGGGAAAGAGCAAATGCTCCGAGGTCAGCATAGCGTTCATTGAACTCAGCCGCACCGCACGGACGGTTCATGCTATCGACTGCTGTACCCTGTCCGTAGCCTTTTTTAGTGGTATCCGCAGCGCAGACTGCCGCAGGAACAGTGCAGAAGGCGGTCAGGATCGCTGCTGCCGGGATGATGGGATTCATTAGCACATCCCCTTTCTGCGGAGTATCCTCCGCAATAGAATTATCCCACGATGCGAGAAGAATATCGCCGGAAAAGCCTCCCGGAAAAACAAAAAGCCCGGCAATACCGGACTGTCAGTCTTATTGAGTAAACAGCAGCTACCGCTGCTCCGACCTTGTGCGGAGGTTTGCAGCGGCAGACTGTACAGATTTGTCAGTGTTCAAGATACGACCTTACAAGCACCTGCAGAAGCTCGTCGCGGTCAATATGGCGGATGAGGCTTCTGGCATTGTTATAAGTGGTTATGTAGGTCGGGTCTTCTGAGAGTATATAACCAACTATCTGATTGATCGGGTTGTAGCCCTTCTGGACAAGAGCGTCGTAGATGACGGTAAGGTTTCTGCGGAGCTCCGCCTCCTTATCCTCATTCACGGTAAATGTCATGGTTTTATCGAACATAATAATCAGCCTCCTGACGGTGGGATACTTCAGGTGAAACGCAAAGATTCAAACAAGAAGCCGGAACCTGTTCCATGATGCAGGTTCTTATACATATTATACAGCATAAGCGGAGTTAATGCAAGGGTACGCAGAAAATTTTCCCGATTTGACTGTATTTCGTTGTTTATTTTATTGATATTGCACAATATGTAAGTCCGGGGCAGAAGCTCCGGACTTATGGTCAGCCGCAGCAACCTGTTCTCTTTACGAATGAGTTGCAGTCAGTACATTCGGGGACAGTAGGGTTATCCTCGTGAGTGCCGACGGAGATAGTGTCGAGGCAGCAGAAGTTCTCGGTGACCATATTATGCTGGCACTGGGAAACGCTGCATCTGATGTGATCGTTTTTCTTAGCTTCGTTCATGATGATACTCCTCCGAGCCGTCGTTTAAGAATTTGACATTGGCAAGACGGTTCGATAATATTATTGGCTGCAATACAAAAATTATTCATTTATCGTTTGTAAAAAGTTTACAAACTAAAGTGTTGACATATCGAAATTTGTGTGCTATAATAATGATGTCAGATAAATAAGACGAACGAATAAATGAAAACTTCATATCTCTATTTCCTTCATTACCCATAGTATCCCCCGGTAGCCTCTGCCGGGGGATACTGATTTTACGGAGTATTTTATAATTTTTAAGTGCCTCTCTAAAGTCCCGGCTGACTGCGAATTTGCGCGATCGTTTAAAATATGTAAGCAAATTCGGTACAAAGCCGTCAGGCAGGCTTTGTGCGGTGTTGCCTTAAAGTAACTGCCGTGAGCGAAAGCAGAATTCCGCACTGCACGAACGGAGCGAATTTACAAGCATCAGCGCGGAAGTCAGCAAGGGCTCCCCGCTATTGTTACCGTTTATTAATTGACGTTTATGAGAAAAAATAGTATAATATTAGTGTATGGGAAATATTTCCCAAAATTAAAGGATCGGAAGTAAAAAAATGCTGTTTTGCACTAAAAGGCTGATCGCCGCAGCCTTCGCACTCTCAATATGCTCTGCATCTGTATCGTGCTCCTCAGGCGGCAACAGGTACAGGAGCAATTCACTCGGCGGACTTGATATGTCCGGCTCGGATAACGGTGTAGCCGGCAAGGATAAGATATACGACGATATAAACACCTCCACTGATACCGCTGTGACTACAGCTCCAGCTGTGACATCGACTGCGACAACCACCACCGTCACCACAACCGCTGCACCAAATATCAAGGGCGATATCTACGACGTCAACGGCAATATCCTCATGTACAGCAACTATGAGGTCGATACGGAGGTCAGATACTACAGTTCGGGCTATAAGATAAGCTTTGCCAATATTCTCGACAGCTACTCCTCGTTCGGGATCGACACTGCCCTCGATGAGCAGCTCCGCGTGAAAAACCCCACTGCTGTCCAGGGACACGATAACGTCGGGCAGTCTGTCCGTCTGACTATTGACGGCAATGTCCAGAACGCCCTTTATGAATATCTCCAGAATAATAATCTTGTCGGCTCAGTCGTCGTTATGCGTACCGACGGTTCAATTCTCTCCGAGGTCTCCTATCCTTCATATGACCCCGACCTCAACCGCACTGACCCGACCTATGCGGACAACCTCTACAATGGTGCCTTTTATAACAAGGCTTTCCAGAACGCAACTCCCGGCTCGTGCTTCAAGATAATGTCCGCCGTGATCTCTGAGAAGAACGGCGTGACCTCGCTCCTTGACGATGGAAGCTGGACTGACGCTGGCTCGACTATACATAACTGGAACTGGGACACTGCCTCCTACCTCTATCCTATGGAGCGCTCTCTTTACTCCGCAATCGTGGACTCCAGCAATGTTTTCTTCGCCAAAGCCTTCCAGCAGATCGGCAAGGATACCGTTCTCAGTGACCTGAAAAATATCTTCTGCTTCGGCAATGACTGCAATATTGAGTGCGACTTTGGTCCGATCGAAAACAATATAGAGATATACTGTGACGACGACCTCAGACGAAGCGCCTTCGGTCAGTCCTACATCAAGACCAGCCCGATCTACCTTGCTGCACTCGGGCGAGAGGCTGTATTCGGTGATATGGTAAGACCCTTCATCGTCAAAAACTACGCTGATACAAACGATATCACCCAGAACCAGACCCCCGGAAGCACTCCCTATGACGTCATCGCCTCTATCCCTCAGGAAAACCGTCAGACACTCCTCGAAGGCATGAAGGGCGTAGCATCAAATTTCAGATTCTATCCGCCGGCCGGATATTCGCTGTACGCCAAGACAGGCACCGCCGAGACCGGTGCGGGCGACTTTCTCTACATTACCGGCTGCCTCAAAAACGATAACGACAACTCTGCCTCGAAGCCGCAGTTCACCGATTACTCCGACTATAAGTCCAACGGCTCATATATAATCGTTATGCAGATACAAAATCCACAAGACCACGGTTTCAGCTTTGCGAGCGATTCGGCAATGTTCTACAAGGGCATCATCGACATTGTTCTAAGCTATTGACAAGATCTGAAATATACGCTATAATCTATCTGTGAGCATCTGCTCACCTATCACTGAAAGGAGGTCCATATTATGGCAAAAAACACCGGAGATGACGAGCTTAACAAGCTCTATAAGGAACTCCGCAGCCGAAGCATAAACTCCGGCAGCAGCTCCTCAAACAGCAATTCTTCCTACAACAGCAGCTCATCCCACAACAAAAGCAGCGGCTCCTCGGATAACAGTGACCTCGCGCAGTTCTTTGGCGGATTGATAATGCTCGCAGCAGGTCTTTACATGATCCTCCAGAATATCAACGTCACAAGCAACTGGGGACTTTATTCCTATCATATAGGCTCTTTCCACCTCTCGAACGGCATGGTGATGCTTCCGGCAGTTATCGGCGTAGGTATGCTTTTCTTCATGGAAAGGAAGATCATGGGCTGGATAGTTCTTGCGATCGGTATCGTTATCATCCTCGCAAGCGTTTTCCTCACCACACACCTCTACTGGAAAACCACAAGTGCTTACGCCTTCCTTCTGATGTTCGGTCTCACCGCAGCAGGCGCAGGTCTGGTCATCAGGCAGATGTTCAAGAAAAGCTGAATCACGGAAAACAAAAAGCTTCCGCCTTATGACGGAAGCTTTATTTTATCAGTTTTTTGTCTTGCCGAAGATAATTCTTCTCAGGCAGATCACATCGAATACGTCCGCGTGTCCGCTGCCGTTCACATCGGCAGGAATTCCGCCTCTGCCAAGCATTGAGCTGAGCAGGGATACCAGATCGGCAAGTGTTACCTCACCGTCGCCGTTTATATCACCGTCAGGCTCAGGCTCCGCAGTCGTTGTTTCTGTAGTTGCAGCCGTTGTAGAAGTGGCGGAAGTTGTCTGCTCAGTGGTGGTTGTAGTTGTTGCAGACAAAGTCGTAGTCGTAGTCGGTTCAGCCGTTGTAGAAGTGGTGGAAGTTGTCTGCTCAGTGGTGGTTGTGGTTGTTGCAGACGAAGTCGAGGTCGTAGTCGGTTCAGCCGTTGTAGAAGTGGTGGAAGTTGTCTGCTCAGTGGTGGTTGTGGTTGTTGCAG
>CAMOXW010000039.1 GCA_946629405.1 uncultured Ruminococcus sp. | reverse complement strand
GTGGTAACGCCCTTGAGTCCCTGCTTCTTTGCGTAGTAAGCCTGAGCGATAGCAGAGTTGAGCTTGTGCGAGCCGCTTGTATTGTTGCCCTCGAACTTGTAGTATATCTTTGCGGGAGTATCGAGCTTCTTTTCGAGGCAGTAAGCTCTTACGAGCGGAGCCGGACGGTACATCTTGTAGAAGGACTGTATCTCCTCCGGGATGTCAATATAGCGGTCAGTCTCGTTGAGCTCCTGCTTTACGAGCTCATCGCAGAAAACATGGCTGAGCTCCTCAGCGGTGCAGGGCTTGCCGGTACCGGGGTTGAGCAGGGGAGCCGGTTTCTTCTTCATGTCTGCGCGTACATTATACCACTGTTTCGGAAGCTCGTTTTCTTCAAGGTAGATCTTGTAAGGTATTTCTTTTGACATAATAATTCTCCTTTATCGGAATTTCGGCTGATTGCGGATGATCCGTACTTTGCCGGTCAGCAAAAAAGCTCCCATTCCGGCAAATACAAAACTGTATGCCGGGACAGAAGCTTGTAAACGCTCTGCGGTGCCACCCTGCTTGACGATATTTCGTCCACTCTGTGTGCTGATCTGCACAGGTTTTTAACGCAGCCGTCTGCGTCCTTCCTACACAGTGCAAAGCACCTTCGGTCAGCCCTCGGGAGGCCATTCACAACTGCTCGTCATACCGGTTCACACCGACCACCGGCTCTCTGAATGCTTTACAGAAGCTACTTACTCTCCGTCAACGGTTTAAATAAACTATGATGATTATACCACATCTTCCGGCGTTTGTCAAGTACATTTATAATGCGTAATAGTTTCAGATCCGTCCGCGCAGCCGACAGCGCAATTACGCATTATTCACTGGAATGTCACTCGACCGTGACCGTGCCTCCTGTCCAGTGGGAGAAGGCGTACTTTTCGAGCATCGGGTCACTTGCTTCATTGGTGAATATATCCTTTGTAGCCGAGTTGCTTGAGTAGTAATAGTCAAAATTATATACAGTACCCGGCTGGGCGTTCTGCGGGACCTTGAAGTAAAACGTTGCAATAGCGCCGTCTCTGCCCGCATCAGACGGACATACTGCCGTGAAGAAGACCGAGCCCTTGTGAGCCTTCTGCAGGTCTTCAGGCAGGTTGTTCTGCCACTCCCTTGCAACTGTAGCTATAGACTGCTTTATCGCAAGCCCCGGCTCGTAATCCGGCTCGCGGTTGATCTCGTCAAAGAGTACGCATTTCAGTATATCAGGGTAAACGATATGCAGTCCGCACATACTCCAGTTTCCCGCGGCGTTTGCGACTGAGATGGTTACCTCCGCGGTTCCGCCGGGCTTGACGGTGGTATTGCTTATGGTCAGCAGCGGTCCCTCGTCTATATCAGGAATATCTGCGAAGTCCTTCTCAAAAAGCTGCTCACTTACGGTATATCCCAGCTCGGACGGACGTGTAGTACCCTCGGGATAAGCCGATGCGCCGGTGCCGGTGCTGTCTGAGTCTTTAGAGCCGCAGCCGGCGGTGAGCGCCATGAGCAGCGCTGCCGCCAGTGCGATCGTTTTTTTCGTCATTCCTCGTTTTTCTCCTTTTTGCCCTCAACAACGAGAGCTTCGCCGTCCGCAGATACAGCTATTTCGCTTACCTCTGAGGCTCTTTCAATGATTATTTCGGCTATCTTATCCTCGATCTCCTGACGGATAACGCGGCGGATATCACGCGCGCCATAGGGCTTCCCGAAGGACTTTTCCGCTATGAGGGTGAGTGCCTCGGGAGTATAGGTGATAGTGATATTCTTTTCTGCAAGCGGCTCCTTCATCTCGCCGAGCATGAGTGCAGCGATGTCCGCGAAATTCTCCTTTGTGAGCTGATGGAACACAACTATCTCGTCGATACGGCTGATAAACTCAGGGCGCAGGAAGTCGCGCAGCCCCTTCATCGCTTTATCCTTTGATATCTCGTCAACTGTGCGGTTAAAGCCTACTCCGACGCTCTTGTCGGTCGAGCCGGCATTGGATGTCATGCAAATGATAGTGTTCTCAAAGTTTATCGTCCTGCCCTGAGCGTCGTCTATCTTGCCCTCGTCGAGTATCTGCATGAGGATGTTCATAACGTCAGGGTGAGCCTTTTCAATTTCGTCAAAGAGTATGACTGAGTAGGGACGGCGGCGCACCTTTTCGGTGAGCTGACCTGCCTCATCGTAGCCGACATAGCCCGGAGGTGAGCCTATCATCCTTGCAACGGAATGTTTTTCCATATATTCTGTCATATCGAGCCTTATGAGCGGCTCGGGAGAATCGAACATCTCCTCCGCGAGTGCCTTGACGAGTTCGGTCTTGCCGACGCCTGTCGGTCCCACGAAAATGAACGAGGCAGGACGGCGGCGCTTGTTAAGGTGTACCCTTGTGCGTTTGATAGCTTTTGCGAGAGTTTCAACAGCCTCATCCTGACCGAGAACACGGGCTTTGAGAGCGCCCTCGAGCTTGGATATCTTGAGAAATTCGGTCTCAGCGATCTTGCTTGCGGGAATTCCTGTCCAGAGCTCGACGACCTTAGTGATATCGTCCTCCTCGACCTGAACGTTCTCCGCCTTTTCACGAAGCTTTTCAGCGTCCTCACGGGCGTGGATGAGCTTGCCCTTGACCTCTGCGAGCGCCTGATAATCGGGCTCCTGCTGCTCGGAGATATTCTTCTCCATGCCCTCGAGGACTTCGATCTCCTTAGTGAGCTTTGCGTATTCCGCGATTTCGGGCGAGCGTATGCAGGCTCTTGCACAGCCCTCGTCAAGCAGGTCGATAGCCTTGTCGGGGAGGAAACGGTCGGTGATGTATCTCTCGGAAAGCACAGCGCAGACCCTTACCAGATAGTCTGAGATATGCACCTTGTGGTATTCCTCATAGTATTTCTTTATACCGAGAAGGACGTCAACCGTATCCTCAATAGTCGGCTCGTTTACGGTAACCGGCTGGAAGCGCCTTTCAAGCGCAGAATCCTTCTCGATGTACTTCCTGTATTCGCCGAAGGTGGTAGCGCCGATGACCTGTACTTCGCCTCTTGAAAGGGCAGGCTTCAGAATATTCGCAGCATTCATCGAGCCCTCGGAGTCGCCTGCACCGACGAGATTATGCACCTCGTCTATGAAAAGTATGATATTTCCCTCACGCTTTACCTCATCAACGAGACCCTTTACACGGCTCTCGAACTGTCCGCGGAACTGGGTGCCTGCAACGAGCGCTGTCAGGTCGAGGAGGTAGAGTTTCTTGTCAGCAAGGTTGAACGGCACGTCGCCCTCGTTGATACGCTGGGCGATACCTTCTGCGATGGCGGTCTTTCCGACGCCGGGCTCACCGATGAGGCAGGGGTTGTTCTTGGTACGGCGGGAGAGTATCTGGATAACTCTTGCTATCTCCTTATCCCTGCCGATTATGCGGTCAAGCTCACCGTCAGCAGCCTTCTGAGAAAGATTAGTACAATAGCTTCCGAGAAATCTGAGCTCCTTCTGCTTTTTATCCTTGCCTTTGTTGTTTCTGCCGAAGATGCCGTTTTTCTCCGGCTTATCCCTGCTTCCGTCGGAGTCATTGCGGGAGGAGGGCTGGCTGTCGGCGATATCTGAGTTCTTTTCGGGATTCCCGCCGAACATATTGGAGATGAAATCCGGCATGAGCCCGCTTCCGCCCATTTCAAATGAATCTCCGTCGAGCATACCCATCATCTGATCCGAGAGCTGGTCGATCTCCTCGTCGGTTATACCAAGACGGTCCATGTATTCTGCGACCTGCGGGATATTGTTCTTGCGGGCGCAGGAGAGGCAAAGACCTTCGTTCTTTTTTTCGTTGCCCTGAACAGAGGTGATGAACACAACTGCGGGACGCTTTTTGCATTTGCTGCACATTATCATCAGGTTGAATCCTCCAGTCTTTCTGAGGGCTCACGCACAGCGCGAGCGGTTACATATGTTTCTCAACATAATTATACAGATATTTGAAAATATATGTCTTATCTACTGCCTTGAAGTTGAAGAACAGCATTTCGTCGCTTCCGAGCACTACGAGCAGCCTTACTCCGACAGCTATCGCAAAGGCAAGTATTATGCCCTTTGGTATGCCGATGAGCGCTCCTCCGACGTGGGAAGGGATGCCCTGCTCATGATAGCCGTTTCCGATGACGTAATTTATCACCAGCAGCATAACGACCATGAGTATCGCAAAGAGTATCAGTGCAAGTATCAGCCATGTCACTGTTCTGTAGGCTGGCTTGGTATAATGCTCCGCGATAAAGTCGGCGGCGGGGGTACGATCCTCCTTGTCGATAAGGAGAGGGATGAGGTTGTTGAATAAAGCGGGGTCTTTGAGGACCTCCTTTGCAGCGACCTCGGCAGCGTATTCGCTGAGTTCCTCTGCGACGATGTCTCTTATAAGCCCGGAGTAGCAGCCGTGGAGCTTTTCCGCGAATACTTCCTGGGTATCGCCGATATTCCTGCCCTGTCTGTGGTTCATGAGGGTGTATATCTCAGTGTCGAAGTCCTTGCCGCTGTTGAATATCTTGTCGAGCTGAGAGCCGTCCACACGGATATTGTACTCCAGCCCTGAGATACGCTCGGCGAGCTTGTCAACGAACTTATACGATTCGAGGGTCTTGCTTATTTTTTTTGAATTGCTGCTTTTGATGGTCTTGCCTGAGAGGGAATCTGATACAGAAGCGCTTATCGAAAGTGCCATAACGAATGCTACCAGATAGGCAATAAAGGTGGAAAATGCTTTCATTGCGCCCTTTACGCCGGCTATGTAAACGCTTACGAGTATAGCGGCAGCGGTTAGCAAGTCGTAAAACCACCAGAACTGTTCTCCCATCATAATGTATCACTGCCTTTCCTTTAATGTTAGAGGGTCAGAAATCGGGTCACATGAGGCGTGAATTGTGCGGCCTCATAAGTCTGAACACTGGAATATATCATGTATCGTAGTCGATACGGTCTATGCGGTTGAAGCCTTTGAGGAAAATATGGTTATCGCTGCGGACGAAGCCGGTGTAGGAATCGTTCACGGCAGCGGTCGATCTCAGATAGCCATTGAAATCATAGGTATAAACACCGTCCTGAGTGAGTATGTATGCAAGCCCCTTGAATACGGAAACATCCACTCCCGGGGTCTTCAGGGAGATTATTACCGGTTCTGAGCTGCTGTCCGCGAACAGCACGGCGTTGTACTTATGAGCGTCGATATTGTTGATAACTACGGCTGACTTTCCGCTGATGCTTGCGGCAGCAACGAGGTCGCCGTCGTACTTGTAGAAGGCGCTTATCTTGCCGCTTCTGTTGACATATCCGCAGGCGTCAAGGCCATAGACGAACGCGCCCTCCGATGAGCCGAACACCTCAAGTCCGAGGGTACTCAGACCGGGAGAGGTCCATTCAGCCTCGCTCTTTTTGAAGCTTATCTGCTGGACTGTAGTTACATGAGTGCCGTTTTCGGCCTTGATATAGGTCATCATGCAGCCGGAGCTGCTGTCGATGAAGCTGATATCGCTGACCGGGTCGATACACATCCTCTCGTATATCACTGAGCCCTTGCGGTTGTAGACAACGACGCGGCAGCTATAGTTTTCCGCAGTGGTCACAACGGCGGTATATCCGTCTGAGCTCAGTCTTGCAAAGAGGATATTGTCATCGAATTCCTTGCTGTAGAACACCTCATCCTCGTCCTCGACGGAGAACTTATAGCCGCCGCTCTCATAGACGAGCCCTTTTCCGTTTGCCACGCGGAGGATCGGGTTGGAGTAGGCGTGCTGGCGCTTTTTGAGGAGCGTGCCGCCGGTGTCATAGATATACAGGTTGGTATCGCTCAGTACCATGATCTTCTTCACGGTGTACCTGAGCTGGTAATCCGAACCGCTGCTGACCTCGATAGGGAAATTTCCAGAGGCGAGCTGACCGGAATTGACGATGGTTTTATACTGTTTGCCTATACCGCGCAGCTTTGGGTACCAGGTATCCCTCGTAAAATAGAGCCCTGCGGCGATCGCGGCAACGAGCATGGCTGAGAAGAGCTTGATAAGCCTCCTTCGCCGCTTTATTCGGTTTTTCGCTTCGACGATATCATCTGCGTCGTATACCGGCAAGGCGTTCATCTCCTTTTTTCAAGAGGCAAAGGATAAGTTGCAGGCTCTTACTCCTCAGCCAGAAGTTCATCCATTGAATAGAATACACGGTTCAGGTAAAGCCCGTGGGCCATAGCAGTCCTGCCGGCTCTGAGGCGATCCTTTGCCGCAAGGATGCGGGGAATATCGTCCGGGGAAAAAACGCCCTCGTTTACGTCAAGAAGCGTCCCGACCATTATCCTAATCATATTATACAGAAAACCGTTGCCTTTTACAAGTATATACACAGAATTTCCACAGTTTTCTATCCTTAATGAATAAATTTTTCGCGTGTGAGTTGAAAGTTCTGAACATTCACTGCAAAAAGATGAGAAATCATGCTCGCCGACAAAGTGTACAGCCGCCTGTTTTATCCTTTCAAGGTCAAGCGGTCTGCGGTAGTGGAACATGAGGTCGGAGGCGAAGGGATTCTTTGACTCGCTTGCGTGTATCTTGTAGACATATTCCTTGCCCACGCAGTCGAACCTCGCATGAAACCCCTCCGGAACGTCTTCGCAGCTCAGTACGGAAATATCATCCGGCAGCTCGCCGTTCATGCCCCTGACAAATCCCCGGCAGTTTATACTGCTCGACGTATGCACGTTGAAGCAGTAGTTATTCGCGTGGACGCCGGTATCTGTCCGTGAGCAGCCTATCAGCGTGACCGGCTCGTTAAGCACCTTTGACAGGCGCTTTTCGACAGCCTCCTGCACCGCAAGCGCATTGCTCTGGCGCTGGAAGCCGTGGTACTTAGTCCCCCTGTACGCTATCATTACTTTCAGGTTTCTCATTTTCTTCCTCCGCCGCAGGGGTCTCCTCCGGCTTTATTTCTTCTGCGGTCTGGTCATAGACCTCGCCTGCGGCAATGCTTTTCTCATTGTCAGGCTCTGCGGGAACGATTTTCTCCTCCGGCTCAGGAGAAGCTCCGGACTTCTTTGACTTTCTGCGTTTTCTTCTTATCTCAAACCATATCAGCGCACCTGTGACAAGTGCAGAGCCGCCGCTTATCAGCAATCCGGGGATGAATCCGTCCGGGATATATTCGAGCCTTACGGTATGCTCACCGGCGGAGACCTTTATACCGGTCATTGCGCCGAATACACGGAAGGTATCGGCCTTTTTGCCGTCAACGTAAGCTGTCCAGCCCTTCTCATAGGGGACAGACAGGTAGAGCACGCCGTCACTGAGGGCATTTACCTTGCCCTTGAGCTTAGTATCGCTGAAGCTCGTAAGGATGAGCGGTTCATCGGCAAGAGCCTCATACTGCTCCCTGAATGCCGCCTCATCGAGAGCGTATATCATAAGCTTGTAATTGCCGGACTGCTTTTCTCCGGAGGCAGTCAGCTCGACTGTGGACTTGTCGCCCTCCGCGCCGTTGCCCATAGTAAAGAGCAGGGGGTATTTGCTTATGAGGTCGCCGGTCTCGACGGTATCAGCTCCGCAGCGGACGGAGACATTGGTGATAGCTTTTCCGGTGGTGCTGCCGTAGCCGTAGAGGTGCTGACCGTTGTGGTGGTCGAAGGTATAGACAGTGCTTGCCGACTTTGCCTCCTCGGGGATGCGGTAGGTATAGTTGCCGTAGCCGCTCTTGGAAACTTCCATATTATGATATTCGGCAAGTGCGACCGGCTGGGCATTGAAGCAGTTTTTTTCGGAGCCGGTAGCGCGGTGCATTATCTCGTTCTGGTACTCGAAGGGATTTACAGCCTCCTTGTTGGTCATTCCGAGAACATCTGAGTTTACCATGAAGCCTATCGGGAGGGAGTAGCGGTTTTTGTAGATAGTGCTTGGTCCGGCCTGTCCGACGAGTTCAAGGGCGTAGCTTTCGGTGTGGAGCTGACCGCCCCTCTTGATTATGTATTTCAGCCCGAAAAGAGCGCTTGTCACGGGAGTATTAGTGTTGTAGTAGAAGCGGTTGCCGGCTTCGGAGGCATAAAGTCCGAGCCTCTTGCAGAGCCTTGTGACTTCAACGTTGGCGGCTGATGAGAACTGTGAAACGCCGTAATATCCGTACAGCGCACTGTCATTGAGGGTATAGGTCTCGGTCATTTCGGTGCGGTAGAAAAGATCATCATCTGACTTTTCAGCCTCGTTGAGGAGTGATATCACTTCATCGTTGTGAGAGGGGTACTCCCTGTAGCCGCTGTGACCGACGGTATCGACACCCTTGCAGGCATTTGAGTAGAACTCCGTTAAGACAGCAGCTGCAAGTGCAAGGCTCATGAGGGCGTTGCGGACCTCCCTTTGCCTGAACGGGAATACCTTTGCGGCAAGGAATATGAACCAGAATGCGCCGGTTATTATGACCGAATCCTTGAAGGCTTCAAAGCTGCTGAACTGTTTTTCCTTCCAAAGAAGGAGGATGAACGGTATTATAAGTACGGCTGAAACGGCAGCAGCAGTGATCCCCGCAAGGAAAAGCCGCTGATGTTTTGCCGCAGGGACCCGCTGTCCCCTTTTTTTCAGTATACTGATGTATGCAAAGCCTGCCGCAGCAGTCAGAATAAGAAGTGCTCCTGCTATGATGCCGGCGATTATCGCTGCCTTTTTCAGGTCGAAGATATCTGCTGTGGTATCGTCCTTCTTTACCTTGTAGTTCAGCCAGAACACGAATGCCGGACAAACCAGCATCGCCGCGAGATAAGAGAGCTTTATCCTGCCGCGCAGTATCACGTCATATGCCCTGTAAGCCGAAGCCGCAAGCACAAAGCTGAAAATAAAGGCGAATCTGTATGGTATCTGATTAGTGAAGTGGAAGCCGTGCCAGATATAGTTCAGCTGCCTCATATTGCAGCTTATCACGACAATGAACAGCATGGCAAGGGAGGAGATCTTCTCCCTTATCTTTACGTTCATCGAGATCAGGAACACGCCGAACAGAGCTATCGCAAGCATACCGCAGGCGAAGTTCGGCAGTCCCTCGACCTTAGTCGGCGAATTGTAGGATATGGTGTTTGCAAGGAGCTTCTCCCAGCTCTCGTAGTATTGCGTGTCCTCGGCAAATATATCCTTTATCTTGCGCCATATCGAACGGTCATCGGCGCTGTAGGTCGTTTCGAGCCCGAGATAAGCGGGTATCAGCATGAAAGCACTGATGCCAAGACCAAGTATTGACGAACGGAGCATGAGCCAGAACTTGTAGAGCCAGTCCCTGACGCTCCTGAATTCGATTATGCCTGCTGCTGCGAACATGAATATCGAGAAAATGCAGGTGAAATAGCCGATATAGTAATTCGATATCATGGACAGCGCAAGCGCGAAGGTGTAGGTCTTCCATTTTCCCTCACGGCAGATCTTCACGATGCCGAGCATAACAAGCGGGAACAGCGCCACGGTGTCGAACCACATCACGTTCCAGTAATAGCCGAGGGTGAAGCTTGAAAGGGCGTACATCACCGAGAATACGCAGGTCGAGAAGTCGTTCCTTTTATATGTATACCTCAGGAAGCGCTGGAAGAATGCTCCGCAGAAGCCTATCTTCATAACAAGGATAACTGTAAGTGCTTCCCTTACATGGTTCTCGTTCCAGAATACAGAGAGCCAATTGAGCGGGCTCATGGCATAGTAGGATATAAGCGAAAGCCAGTTTGAACCGAGTCCGTTCTGCCACGAATAGAAGAACGAGCCGCCCGTGAGCAGTTTTTCCCTTTCCACGCGGAAGAATGGATAATACTGATGCCATAGGTCAACGACGAGCATCTGGTTATTGCCGCTGAACGGCCGTATGCCGGCCTGCCCCATAGCCACCGCCATGATTATCGCGGAAATGGCAAAGGACAGCACGAAATAGAGCATCCCCCCATCGTAGATCATGCGGAAGAACTTCCCCTCGCGGAAGCGCCTCATGGCATTCTTTTTGCGGCGTAAGCAGCTGTTCTTTTCCGCTGCCTGAGGAGCCGTCTGTGGTATTCCGGGGAGTTCCTGCTGAACAGGCTGAAGCTCTGTCTGCTGTACCTCCGGTGGATATTCGGTTGTTTCTTTTCTGATGTTTTCCATTTTTATCTCTCTTTTTTCGTAATTATATCGGATTCGGAATTAATGGTATCGCCTCCGGCGATGAATCAAAGCAGTCAGACGAACTGCTTGCTAAAAAATGTCCGGTGCAATTCGTCCCGTGATAATGACTCCCGCGAGGAACATCACCGTGATAAACAGCGCTATATAGTCACGCGGAGCTGAGCGGAGCTGACGGAGACGTGTCCTTCCCTCACCGCCGTTGTAGCAGCGGCACTCCATAGCCGTCGCAAGCTCATCAGCACGCCTGAACGATGATACGAACAGCGGTACAAGTATGGATATGAGGCTCTTTGCGCGGGCGGTGAAGCTGCCGGTATCGATCTCGGCGCCGCGGGCCTTCTGGGCTGAGATTATCTTGTCGGTCTCCTCGATGAGAGTGGGGATGAACCTCAGCGCGATTGACATCATCATCGCAAGCTCATGCACCGGAAAGCGCAGCTTTTTCAGCGGCGAAAGCAGGCGCTCGATAGCGTCCGTGAGAGTTATCGGGGAGGTCGTGTAGGTCAGCAGGGACGTTCCGCAGATGAGCAGAACTATCCTTATGATCATGAAAGCGCTGATATTTATGCCGTCCTCGGTTATTTTCAGGGACTTCCACCTCCACAGGACATCGCCCGAACGGACGAGCAGGAGGTTTATCGCAGCCGTTATCAGCAGGAACGGCATGAGCGGTTTCACACTTTTCCGGAACAGCCTGAGTGGTATCCGCGAGAGTGCCATCGCAGCGAGGGTGAACACCGCTCCTATGGCAAGACACAGCGCTGTTCCGCCGGAAAAAAGCATGATTATGTAAAGCAGGGTAATGACTATCTTGAAGCGTGGATCAAGACGGTGGATGATACTGTTGCCGGGGAAATACTGCCCGATAGTGATATCTCTCAGCATATCAGCTGCCCTGCCTTTCCCGGAGACGCTCCATGAGCAGCTTTTTTGCGTATTCCACGGTATAGACATCTTTCCCGAAGTCGAGACCGCGGCGTTTCAGTTCAAGGAATACCCGCGTTATCTGCGGCACTCCGAGACCTATCCGCTCAATTTCCTCAGCCCGCGCGAAGACTTTTTCGGTCTTATCGAAGCAGAAGACGCTGCCCTGGTTCATAACGAGTATCCTGTCGGCAAATCCGGCGATATCCTCCATGCTGTGCGAAACTATGAGGATAGTGTTCTTTGCGCGTTCGTGGTAAGCCTTTATCCGGCTGAATATCATGTCGCGTCCGGCCGGGTCAAGTCCCGCGGCAGGCTCGTCGAGGATGAGCACCTCGGGCTGCATCGCCATAACTCCGGCTATTGCTACGCGGCGCTTCTGACCTCCCGAAAGATCGAAGGGAGAGCGTTCGAGCAGTTCCTCCGGAAGTCCGAGGGCTTCCGCTGTATCATAGACCCTCCGCTTTATCTCAGCCTCGTCAAGCCCCATATTCTTAGGCCCGAAGGCTATGTCGCGGAAGACGGTCTCCTCGAATATCTGATATTCCGGGTACTGAAATACAAGTCCGACCCGGAAGCGCACCTCGCGTATTTTTTTTCTGTCCTCCCAGATGTCCCTGCCGTCGAGGAGGACTTTCCCGGAGGTTGGTCTGAGCAGACCGTTGAAGTGCTGTATAAGTGTGGACTTCCCCGAGCCGGTGTGACCCATTACGCCGATCATCTCGCCCTTTTCAACGGCGAGGTCAACATGGTCAACAGCAGTTTTTTCAAACGGCGTTCCCGGGCTGTAGGTATATGTGAGCTGCTGAGTTTCGAGTATCGACAATTTAACTTTCCCTTCATTTCAGGCACTGAAAAGCTTCATAAGAGCCTCCGCGCACTCCTCCTCAGTGAGAATATCCTCCGGCATATCGAAGCCTGCCCTCCTGAGTTCAAATGCAAGCTCAGCCGTCTGCGGCACGTCAAGACCTATCTCCCTGATACGCTCCACCTGAGAGAAAACGCTTCTCGGTGGACCGTCCATGACGATTTTTCCTCCGTCTATGACGACGACTCTGCCGCACTGGGCAGCCTCGTCCATATAATGAGTGATGAGCACGGCAGTTATACCGAGCTCACGATTCATTCTTTTTACAGTTGCCAGTACCTCGCGGCGTCCCTGAGGGTCGAGCATAGCGGTCGGCTCATCAAGGATTATGCACTTCGGCTGCATGGCTATGATACCGGCAATAGCGACTCTCTGCTTCTGTCCGCCGGAAAGCTGAGCCGGGGAATGAAGACGGTAGTCGTACATCCCGACGTCCCTGAGAGCGTCATCTACCCTTTTACGCATTTCCTCATATGGCACGCCGAGGTTTTCAAGAGCGAAGGCAACGTCCTCCTCCACGACGGATGAAACTATCTGGTTATCGGGGTTCTGGAAGACCATTCCGGCACGCTGGCGCAGGTCGAAAAGCCTGTCCTCGTCAGCGGTATCAATGCCGTCCACAACGACCCTGCCCTCAGTCGGCAGGAGGATAGCGTTCAGATGCTTTGCGAGAGTTGACTTGCCTGAGCCGTTATGACCGAGCACGGCGACGAGTTCGCCCTGTCCGATAGTGAGGTCTATGCCGCGGAGGACTTCCACAGGCTGTGCATCATTTTCAGCGGGATAGCTGAAATGCAGATTTTCGACAGAGATTATAGGTATCATGCCTTGGGATAATTCCTTTCGTGGGGATCATTATGCAGGGAGCGCTGTACAGGGCAACTCCCTGTCAGACGTTACAGTGCATACACTTGCCATAGCGGTTTTATCGAGGCGTCTGCCGGTCTCATGGAGGGCAGAGATTATGATATAGCCGAAGAACAGGACGAAAATGAGCAGTATTATAGCCGCCTTGTCCTTTCCGGTCAGCCTTTTGTGACCGCATTCGGGGCAGGAATGGCTGTCGGCGTTCATCTGAGCGCCGCATTTCGGGCATTTTATAGTCATAGCAAAACTTCCTTCAATCAATGCGCTGTTCCTTGCACGTTCACCTTGACCATATAGCTGTAGAACCGCAGGGCAGGGGCATTCCGGAGGACTTTACCGGGAGGCCTATCTCATCGAAGGTTACGTTCCCGGCGAACCTTTCTGTGAGCACCGAGCCGAGGATATATCCCATAACAGAGGGCGAAAGTCCGGTAGTATAGCTGTTTATGAGGAAGAACAGAGGATCGTCGGAGAGCACGCCCGAGCTGAGCTTAACGAGGTCATAAACGCAGTCCTCGAGCTTCCAGACCTCACCGCCGGGACCGCGTCCGTAGCTTGGGGGGTCCATGATAACGGCGTCGTATTTTCTTCCGCGGCGAATTTCGCGTGCGATGAATTTTTCGCAGTCGTCGACTATCCAGCGGACGGGCTTATCCGAGAGCCCAGAGGCGGCAGCGTTGTCCCTTGCCCACTGTACCATGCCCTTTGAGGCGTCAACGTGGCAGACGGATGCTCCCGCAGCAGCGCAGGCGAGGGTCGCGCCGCCGGTATAGGCGAAGAGGTTGAGGACGTTTATCTCACGTCCGGCGCCGCGAATTTTTTCAGCCATGAAGTCCCAGTTTACCGCCTGTTCGGGGAAAAGACCGGTATGCTTGAAGCCGGTGGGACGGATATTGAAGGTGAGCTCACGGTAGCTGATGTTCCACGAATCCGGCAGTTTTCTGCGGAATTCCCACTGTCCTCCGCCCTTATCGGAGCGGTGGTAGTGACCGTCAGCCCTGTTCCAGAGGAGGTCAGAGCGGTCAGTCCTCCAGATTATCTGCGGGTCGGGGCGGACGAGGCTGATATCGCCCCATTTTTCGAGCTTTTCGCCGCACGAAGTATCGAGTAACACATAGTCCTTCCAGTTATCTGCTGTTCTCAAACCGAAAACTCCTTTATTAAATTAAAAAATAAGGTGGTCGGTGGCTTCCGGCGTTTGCGTAATTGCCCCTCTCCACATCTGTGAGGAATGTCAAGACCGCCATTTATGGCGCTTGTTTTAGTCTTGACATTCCTCGCAGATGTGGTATAATGTCAATTTGCGAACGCAGGACCACAAAAGCATTTACCTCTTTATTTTACTGCGAAGCTCATTTCCGGGCCGCGCACTGAGATTTTATAGTCTGGGCGATACCTACCGCCATAGTATTTATCTCCCCGAAATCGGGACCCTCGACAATTATCCTGATGAACGGGTCGGGGCCCGGCACCTCGCGGACGGTTATCCTGCCGGCAGAGCCGAGCTTTTCCGCGGCAGACTTTATAAGGTCAGTAATGACAGGGTCGTTCTTCCAGAGTTCTTTGCAGCGGAAGTCTATCCTGACGTTGAGGACGATCTGAGGGAGGCGCTGCATTTCTCCGGCAAGCTCGCTGAGCTTTTTTCCGGTATTCTTCATTACCTCAAGCAGTCTTGCACCGGTCAGCTGAGCATCGCCGCAGGGGAGGTCGTCAAGGAAGATGATATGGCCGCTCTTTTCCCCGCCGAGGCTGCATTTTTCCTCGAGCATACGGTCGAGGACATACCTGTCGGCAGCACCGGAGGTAAGCACGTTTATACCGTTCTCACGGGCAAAATTATAGAATCCGAGGCTGCTCGCGCTGCTTGCGACGACATTGCTGCCGCGAAGCTTGTCCTGTTCATTGTAGGACTTTGCAAATATAGCGAGGAGCGCATCGCCGTCCACGAGCTTTCCCGCCTCATCGACTGCAAGGCAGCCTGAACCGTCGCCGTCAAAGGCAAGACCACAGTCGCAGTCATTTTCCGTAACGAAGTCCATCAGGCGGTCAAGCCTTGTGTATGCCGCATCTATCTCTGACGTGAACTCATCGTCCGGCTCGGGGAGGATCAGTACCTCCGCACCAAGCATTGTGAAAAGCTCCTCCGCGGTCACACCGGCACAGCTTTCCGCGCAGTCTATAGCAGCCTTAATACCGGAAAGGTCTGTGCCCACAAGGCTTTTCAAGTGCTCCCTGTAGGTCTCCTGAGGGCTTTCTGCACGGAGCATCCTGCCCATTTCGGCTGAGGGCCGCGCAAGCACGGATCCCGCACCTATGCCGAAAACAAGACGCTCGATCTGCTCCTCCGTATCTGCGGGGAAACGCCTTCCTTCAGGGGAAAACAGCCTTATCCCGCTTGAATTTCCGCCTGATCCGGCGGAAGATATCATAATACACGCATCAGCTCCGAGCTCCTTTGTGAGCCACGCTGCGGCAGGAGCGGGGATAGTGCCGAGTCCCTCCGAATCCGCACCGGCGGAGCATATCCCCGCGCAGACAGCGGCTTCGAGTATATCGGACGAAGGTCTGCCGTCCTTGCCGATCAGAATTTTGGATCTTGTGCCGTTGCCTCCGGGCAGGACAGCAGCGGCAGCACGTCCGGCCTGCATAGCTATCTCGCACGAAAGCTCGGCGACGGCAACGCCTTTTGCGCTGTCGGTCCCGAATAGTTTTGACATTTTATTGTTCTCCTGTTTTTCTCTTTATGGGTAAATAACAACTTATGCGGTCGGCAGATGAGGGGCGTTTGCGTAATTGCCACCCATCACAAACGCAAATACTGTCAAGACCGCTATTTATAGCGCTTGTCTTGGTCTTGACTGGATTTGTGTTTGTGATATAATAAGCAATTGCGAACGCCTGCTGCTTGTTCAGCCGCCAAAAAATTTATATGCCCCTCTTTATTTACTGCTCCGAGCAGCTTTCTTCTATTATATATACCGCAATTGGGCGGTGATTACCGATGAGCGCCTCTAAATCATCACGCATTTTCGGGACAGGGCAGGAATTGTAGATATTGTGGACCATGATGCCCTTCTCCTCGCGTATGCAGAAAACGGTGTGGACCGAGGACATGAGGGGACGCTTAGTCCAGAAGCTGATTATGAACGCCTTTGCATTGCCGGGAGTCTTTGCTCTTGTGAAGCTTGCTCCGAAGTGCGAGAGCGCCTTCCCGAGTCTGAAAACATTGCAGCCAAAAAAGCCGATGAGGACGCGGAAGCGCTCCATATACCGTGCAATTTCGGTGATAGGGCGTGGAATGCCGAGATATACCAGAGCATTGTGGACGGCGATGACCTCGCAGCCGTTGAAGCTCATGTGACAGATTCCGTAGCGCAGCTTCGAGACTGCGCCGACGCCCTGACCGTTTATCATCTCACCAGTCTCGGGTATCTCCGGGAGGGCGGTATTACGCCTGAAATTTGATCTTGTCATGGCTCAGAAGGAAAGCTGACCGCTGTCGGCAGCCGACTGCTGTTCCGGCGGCGTAAAGCCGAGATGCTCATAGGCAAGCCTTGTGGCGCACCTGCCGCGGGGAGTCCTGCCGAGAAAGCCGAGCTGCATGAGGAACGGCTCGCAGACGTCCTCGAGGGTGACAGCCTCCTCACCGATAGCGGAGGCGAGCGTTTCAAGTCCCACAGGGCCGCCGCCGTAGCCGCGGATTATCATTTCAAGCATACGCCTGTCAAGGCTGTCCAGACCGAGCCTGTCTATTTCAAGGCGGCTGAGCGCTATTGAGGCGATGTCACTGGTTATCTGGCCGTTCCCCATAACATCGGCAAAATCGCGGACTCTTTTGAGAAGTCTGTTGGCGATACGCGGAGTACCTCTTGCACGTCCGGCAATTTCGGCAGCGCCGTCGGAGTCACAGGGGATTCCGAGTATCATGGCGCTTCTTCGGATGATATCGGTAAGGTTATCCTTTGAGTAGAGCTCAAGGCGCTCGATGACGCCGAAACGGTCGCGCAGCGGAGCAGAGAGCTGTCCTGCGCGGGTAGTTGCGCCGATGAGCGTGAAGGGTTTCAGGTCCATGCGTATGGAACGCGCGGAGGGGCCCTTGCCGATGATTATATCTATCACCCTGTCCTCAAGGGCGGGGTAAAGTATCTCCTCTACTGCGCGGGAAAGGCGGTGTATCTCGTCGATAAAGAGCACATCGTTGTCGGAAAGGCTTGTCAGAAGCGATACAAGGTCGCCGGGCTTCTCGATAGCGGGACCCGTTGTCACGCGGAGGTTAACGCCGAGCTCATGAGCGATAATGGCGGAAAGGGTAGTCTTTCCGAGACCGGGAGGTCCGTAGAGCAGAACATGGTCAAGCGGCTCTCCTCTGCGCTTTGCGGCCTCGATATATACGGCGATCTTTTCCTTGACCTTTTCCTGACCGATATAGTCATGGAGAGTCTGCGGACGCAGGGTGACCTCGATATCGCCGTCCTCCGGCGTATTTTCGGGAGCAATGACTCTCGGAGCGAACTCCATATCCTCTGTCTGTATCATATCTCCCTGGCCTCCCTTCTTAATTAATTCGTAATGCGTAATGCGTAATGCGTAATGCGTAATTATTTGTATCGCCTGACGGCGATGTATTTTAATTTTAAATCCGTCCGCGCAAGCGGACACCGCAATTCCGAATTCCTAATTCCGAATTGCAGAAAATTCATTCCCGCAAATTCAAAGAAAATGCGTCACGATGCTTATTTCTCGAAGTAGCGCTTTTTGCGGACGTAGAACGGGTCAACGGTCTCGGCAGCTTTTTTGCCCATATCCTGCTCATAGCTGATGAAGCAGAGGTGCTCATTTGCCTTGACAGTCTTGGAAAGATACTTCGAGAGCGGGACAAAAAGCTTTCTTGTGCTGCCTATCATATCGAGCACCATAAGTATCTGCGGTCTTTCGCAGCCCTTTATCATCTCCATGATGAAGGCACGGTCAACGTTTGGCTGCTTTGACAGGAACTTGGTTGCCGCCTTTGTGATATGGCCTACGGAATGTTCAACGGGGCGGTAGTTTATGATATCGGCCTCGTTGTAGGATATAGCCTTTATCTTGAGGTTGCGGGC
>CAMOXW010000038.1 GCA_946629405.1 uncultured Ruminococcus sp. | reverse complement strand
GCAGTTCCAGTACTGGCTTGAAGCGACCGGCATCCCGCATAACGTGAAAGACTTGTTCAGCTCATCCAATGTGGCAGAAGAACCTCCGCGGCTTGCTATCACGACACTTGCTCCGACCTTCATGGTCTTGTCAAATGCTGTGCTGTAAAACAGCCGGTCAAGACAGGCGATCAGTGTTGCGTTGGCAGAGGCATAGTAGACCGGCGATGCAACAATAAGACCATCAGCCTCCTCAAACTTCGGTGCGATCTCATTTACAGCATCGCTGAACACACACTGCCCAAGCTCAGAACACTTCCCGCAGGCAATACACCCGCGGATCGCCTTGTTCCCGATATGACATACCTCAGCTGTGATACCCTCGTCAGCAAATGTTCTGACAAGTTCGTTAACGGCAACAGCTGTGTTGCCATTCGGATGAGGACTTCCGTTCAATATCAATACCTTCATGCGATTAACTCCTTACCTGTAAAATAGGATAGCAAACGACAAATCATGCCGTTTGCTATCCATGCCTGATAAAAATTTGTACATTTATTAAGACATTATCTGCTTATTACATAAATTTTTTGCCAACACCCCATGCCTGTCCTGCACTGTCCCCTACAGTCCTGTAGCAAAGTCCTACCGTATCGAATACTACAAGTCCGACTTTACCGAGATCGACCTTGCCGTCTGTTATGACATCTTCGTCAGCCTTCATGCCAACTATCTCTGCAACAACTCTTGTCTCATTGAACTCCTCCTGGAACCCGATAACTCTGCACTCGATCGTAACAGGAAGCTGATCTATGACAGGTGCATTGACCTTGTCAGACTTTGTAACGGTAAACCCGCACTTTTCCAGCTTATTCTCCACCTTATTGGCAGAAACGATGCCTACATAATCGCAGGCTGCTATCTGGTCAGCGGTGGCAAATGCAACGGTAAACTCATTGTTCAGTCGAATGTTATCAGTCGTCCTGTGCGAGGACAGACTTATGGATATCTGATTCCCGGCTACCTGACCGCCCCATGCTGCATTCATCGCATCTGGAGTGCCGTTTGCGTCATAGGTACCGATGATGAGCACCGGATGCGGTGTGATAAATCCCTTGTCAAAGCTCTGTTTCATAAATATTTCCTCCTGTTGTAAATATATTGACGGCGCTGCCGTTTAATACTTGATTATTCTTCATCACAGGCTGGCAGCGTTAACTGTCCATTCCGTGCTTTTACCTCTTTATCTCTGCGTACTTCCTGATCACCTCAGGAACTTCCTCCTGCGGAAGCGGACGTCCCCAGATGAAGCCCTGTATATAGTCACAGCCTATCTCCCTGAGCGTTTCAAGCTGTTCTGGCTCCTCAACACCCTCTGAGATAACGTCAAATCCCATGATATGACCTATGGAGATTATCGCCGCAACATACTGCTTCGACGAATCGCTCGTATTCATCTTGTCAATGAAGGACTTGTCGATCTTGAGCAGATTTGCCGGGAAGCTGTTGAGATAGCTCAGCGATGAATAGCCTGTGCCGAAATCGTCGATCGCAAGCTTTACTCCCATTGTCCTTATTTCCTCGATACATCTCAGAGCCTTGTCTACGGAGTCTATCATTATCGACTCGGTTATCTCGATCTCAAGATTATTCGCGGGAACTCCGCTTACACGAAGCAGCTCCCTTATCTCGTCGAGGAAATCGCTTTTCATAAGGTGACGGACGGAAACGTTGATGCTGAGTGTCAGGTCAGCGCCGCTCGTCCTCAGGAGTTCGCCGAAAAAGCCTGCCGCCTTGCGAAATACTGCACTGTCCACCTTATCTACCAATCCGACCTTTTCCGCAACCGGGATGAACTCACCAGGACTTATGACCTTACCGTCCTTGTCCTTCATACGAGCAAGCACCTCGAAGCCGCGAAGCTTATGGTTCATGCCGAACTGCGGCTGAAGGTTGAAGTATATCGTATCATGCTCAAGGGCTTCCCTGATCCTGCTCTCGATCTCAAGTGTATGCTCAGCACGGAGCATCTCAGGCGAAAAGCGCAGAACATGATTGCTGCTGTTAAGGCGCTTTACCTCGTGCATAGCTGTATCTGCATAGGATAAGACCGAATCCTTTGTCTTAGCATCAGACGGATACTCCGCATAGCCGAAGCTCGCAGTAATATAGAAATCACAGCCCTCAACGAGCATACGGTTGCCAAGGACGGACTCATAGTGAGATACAGACCTGCGGATGTCCTCATCCGAGCTGTAATTGCGTATAATAAGGACGAACTCGTCACCGCTTATCCTTGTGATAAAGTCAAGAGTTCCTGATATATTGTTATCTGCGATCGCTTCCCATCGTGAGGCGATCTCAACAAGCACCTTGTTGCCCGTATCGAAGCCCATAGTGTCGTTGATGCTCTTGAAGGCGTTTATGTCGATAGAAACTGCTGCAAAACGCTCGTTCTTCCTGATGAGCGCATCAATGAGCTCAGAGCACGCGAAACGATTCGGCAGACCGGTCAGTCGGTCCGTGACAGCCTGTTCCCGCAGCCTCTCCTGGTACTCATTTACCCTCTTGCTGTTGGAGTAGATTATCGTTACAGCGATGATCGCCAGAATATTGCCGAAAATGCCCGGCAGACTTGTTATATTATGCTTTACCAATACTCCCATAAAAATGATCGGAAGCTGTAAGGTAAGCAGGAGGATAGCAGTAAAATAGCCCTTTTTTCCGCAGTAAACGGTCATAAAGATAACGCAGATATTGGCAAGTGATGAAAAGACACCAACTATTGTATGGACAGGAAGATCCTGCCCGCCGATACGAATTTCAGAGTTCGAACCAGCCATGGAACTTACTGCTATATTAGCTGCAATATAAAGCAGGAGAAGTGTGAAGTAAAAGCTTGTAGGCGCCTGCTTCTGTACTGCAATGCGTTCAAGCGTCCTGTCGATCATTCCTTTTTCGGTTTTATTCTTTTTACTCATGATATCCCCTCTTTTTGCCTAAGAATAAACCTTCATGACTGATATTCAAAATATCACATTATTATTATACACCAGAATCTCAACAAAATCAATGGATAAATTGTTAAAATTGGTCATTCTGATTTTAAACAATTTGCCATATTCCCTGCCATCCTCATAAACACAAAAAAGCTGCCTGTTCAAGCAGCTTTTCAGATGATCCTCACCTCTCGTAGGTCGCCAGTATCCTCATTGCGACCTCACGACGGGTCTGGCGGGTGTTCATCGCCTGTTTTTCGATATATTTGTGTGCCTGCGGCTCTGTGAATTTGAGGTATTGCATAAGGGTACACTTGGCACGGTTTATAAGGCGAATCTCATCTATCTTTGTGAGGAGGTCAGCATTCTCCTTTTGCAGTCCCATCATCCGCGAGCGCGTCGCGCTGACAAGCTTCAGCGAACGGCGGAGCTGCTGCGGGTCAAGCGGCTTTGCAACTACGCATACGCCGCAGCCTGAGACCTTGTCCCCGATATCATCCGCGATATCACCACTGCATATCAGTATTATCCCGGCGGAGGTATTCTCCGCTATCATGACCGAAAGCTCCTGACCGAATTCGTCCTGGAGAGGTGTATTTATCACCACAAGATCAGGCTCGGCTTCGCCAGCAATGAGCCTTCGCGCCTCGCTTCCTGAGGAAACGGCTGCAACTGCTCCGTAGCCCTCGTCAGCGATAAGCCGGCGGAGGGTATCGTCGCTCTCGGGTGAGGAATTTATCAACAAAGCTCTGTTCATGGCTCAGACCTCAGACATATTTGAAATAATAATTCTGCTCAAATTCATCCTTGCTCCGCGCAAGATTATACTCCTGCACCTGCTTGTCAAGCTGGGAGAAAATGTCGGAGAGGATGACGTCAGGAAGATTCCGGCTGACAAACTCGCTTGAACGCGCGATAGAAAGTGCCTCCTCAAGTGACGCGGGGAGCTGCTCAAAATCTGCTGCACTCCGGCTCAGTGTCGAATCAAGAATGGAACAGCTTCCGGAGCGTATGCCCTCTATTCCCGCTGCAAGAATGAGCCTGAACGTGATATACGGGTTGCAGCAGGCGTCTGCCGAGCGCAGCTCTATGCGCGGTGAAAGTCCGGCTGTGCGCGGTATCCTGATGAGCTGAGAGCAATTCTCAAAGCTCCAGTCAACGTACTTCGGTGCATAACCGATGCCGAAACGCTTGTACGAATTGGTCGTCGGGTTGAGAAAGGCAGTTATCTCGCGTATCCGCCCCAGAACACCGGAAATGAAGCATTTGCCCTCATGCGACATATTCTCGTCGTCTGAGCCGAATATCTGCTCCCCATTCTTCCTTACGCTCAGGAGAATACTCAGAGCGCTGCCGTGCTCATTGGAGAGAGGCTTTGGCATGAATGAGGCGAAAAGCCCGTTTTGCGCGGCGATAGACTTTACAACAGTCTTGTAGTGGAGCATATTGTCGGCAGCCGTGACAGGCTCGCTTTCGCGGAAGTCTATCTCATTCTGCGCGGGACCGTGCTTGTGGCAGGAGCTCTTGGGGTGCATACCCATTTCCTCAAGTGAGAGACATATCTCACGCCTTGCATTCTCGCACTTGTCAAGCGGCGCAACGTCGAGATAGCCGCCGTGGTCGTGGGGAGTGTGTGTCGGCTCTCCCCTGCCATCGAGGTCAAAAAGGTAGAATTCGCACTTCGTGCCCATTTCGCAGGAAAAACCATCAAGGCGCAGGGAGTTGATATAGTTGGTCAGCTCAGTCCGCATATCGCCGCGGTAATCCGAACCGTCAGCATTCCTGAGCGAGCAGAAGAAACGAACGACCCTGCCGGACTGTGGTCTCCACGGAAGTACGGAAAGTGTGGAAATATCAGGTACAAGGAGCATATCCTCGCGGCAGCCGCTTATGCTTGAAGCATCAAAGGGAATGCCGTACTCGCAGGCGCGGGGCAGCTCATCGGGCATAATGGCAACGTTTTTGAGATTGCCGGAAACATCCGAGAAGGTAAGTCTGATGAATTTTACGTCGTTTTCCTCGACGAATTTCAGTATTTCCTTAGGGGAAAAGCTCATGTAGTTCACCTCAGAGCGTAAGATTTCAATGTGATTGTCACGCAATTATCAATATTATAACAAACGACAGTTTTTTGGCGTTTGCTATTTGCCATTACGCAGGGAGCAAATCTTTTGTTTGCATATCTGCGAGGCACTTTAAAGCATTTATTATAGTGAACGTAAAATAATTTTTGACGTTCACTATAATTAATGTCTGCTCAACAACTAAAAATTGGCTTTATACAGCTTTTAAAAGCCAATTTTTAGTTGTCAAAGTGCAAGAAAAAATAAATTTTC
>CAMOXW010000037.1 GCA_946629405.1 uncultured Ruminococcus sp. | reverse complement strand
CACGCAGTTTCAAAAAGATATTGCCAAATACGGTACGGTGGTAGAATCGTGGTATCCGTTCGGCGGCAGAGGTCATACGCAGGACTTGTTCGGTAATGATACTATCATGGATATTGCTGAAACGCACGGTAAGACATCGGCACAGGTAATACTTCGCTGGCATTTGCAGGCAGGCTATGTCACGATACCGGGTTCACAGAATCCTGACCATATCCTTGAGAATTACAGTATCTTCGACTTTGAGCTGACCGATTCAGAAATGCAGAGAATGGCAGAACTGCATACAGGACAGCGGTATGAAAACTGGTAAGTGAGGAATTATTATGAGTAAAAAAGTTCTTATTATTTCGTCAAGCCTTCGTAAAAACGCCAACTCTGAGCAGCTTGCTTTGTCCTTTGCAGACGGTGCAAGGGCGGCAGGGCACGAGGCAGAGGTCATCTCCCTGCGTGACAAAGAGATCAGATTCTGCATCGGCTGTTTTGTCTGTCAGAAGACTCAGCGATGCTTTATGCACGATGATGCTGATTCTATCCGTGAGAAAATGCTTTATGCCGATGTATTGGTATTTGCGACACCTATCTACTACTACGAAATGAGCGGTGCGCTGAAAACAATGCTCGACAGGGCAAATCCGCTGTTCACCTCGGATTATCGTTTCCGTGAGGTCTATGCACTTGCAACAGCAGCTGAAGATGAGGATCATGTTCCGCAAAAGGCATTTTCCGGCATTAATGGCTGGGTGGACTGCTTTGAAAAAGCAGAATTAGCCGGAACTCTGTTCTGCGGCGGTGTGACCGATACTGGCGAGATCAAGGATAATCCCATATTGCAGAAAGCATTTGATATGGGAAAAAATATATAATTTATACATATGTCATAATTTCAGACGCCATACCGTATTGCTGCGGTATGGCGTTATTTTATCAGCTTGACTGCATACAGTGATTTATCCAGAATATCATATCTTACTTCTGAAAAAAAGATCTGTACAGCCGGTGACACTTATTCAGCCGTAAGTTCATAGCCGCCGAACGGTCTTACCGTCAGGATATGGCAGCTTCCTTCGCCAAAAACGCGGTCCATTTCGGCAGAATATTCCTCCGCAAGATACGCCGGCACAAACGCCTGAACAGTTCCAGCAAAACCGCCTCCGTGGACACGGACAGCTCCATTTTCACCCAAGAAACGGCGGCTGAGCATTATGCCGACAGAGATCCCCTGCTCAAGAGGCTTGCGGCAGGAGTAGATATTCTGGAGAAGCTCGCAGGACGAACGTCCCGATTCATTGACTAAGTGAAAAAATTCGACAGTATCGCCTGATTCAAGCGCTTCTGCTTCAAGTCCTGCCCGGCGGTCGTCGGCAAAGAAATGCGCTGATCGCAAAATCGCTCTGTCCGTGCATTCTTTCCTTAAATCAGGCAGCTTTTCGTAGAACTCATCCTCATCACAGTCTCCAAGCACCTCAGCACCAAGTACGCGCGCAACGCTCCGCATTTCCTCAGAAACTGCCGAATAATCATCAGTAAGGTCAGCATGGCTGCCCTTCGTATCGGTAATGCACAGCGAATAGCCGGCACGCGAAAAATCAAAGCCTACCTTCCTGATCTCCGGCTTTTCCGGGTCGTCAAAGTCAATAAATACAAATCCGCCGACTGAGCTGACCATCTGATCCATCAGTCCGCTCGCCTTTCCAAAGTATGTATTTTCGGCAAATTGTCCGATTTTTGCGATTTCAACCGCTCCGACAGCTTCTTTTCCGCAGAGCTTGTCTATTATTGTTCCGACAAGCACCTCAAATGCTGCCGATGACGAAAGACCGCTGCCCCCGATAACATCTGATACCGTGTAAGCATTGAAGCCGCCGACTTCGATGCCTTTTTTCGCGAATCCTGCCGCAACTCCTCTTATCAGTGCAGCGGATGTCCCCTTCTCCTCATCACGCGGTGAAAGGTCACTAAGGTCGATAACGTCCGGAGGATAGCCCTCTGACGTTATCCGTATCACTTTTTCATCATTTTCAGCCACGATCGCAACTACATCAAGATCAACTGCCGCTGCTATAACACAGCCGTGCTGATGGTCGGTGTGATTTCCGCCGATCTCGGAACGTCCTGGGGCGGAAAATATCCGTATCTCGCCGCAATCAGGGTAGAGCCGCGAAAAGCTCTCCGCTGCACTGAGATACCTCGCCCTGTTTCTCAGCAGCGCTTTGTCGGAGGCTCCGTAGAGCATTTGCAGTTTTTCGTCAAATTTACCTGATTGTATGCCGTTCAAAAATTCACTGAATATCATCTTAAAACTCCATTCGTTTATTTTACAATATTATACTATATTTTCATCGAAAAATCTATAGTTTTACCGCAATTCCAAAATATTGAAGAAACTTCACAAATTTTTCCGTTTTAATTAGTGCAGCTTTCCGAATTTTAAGATTCTTCAAATTTACTGTTGACTTTATTTAAGAAATAAGCTATACTTTATTTAATAAACATCAATGCTTAAATAGCATTATTTAAGCAAAAAGGAGTTCCATCATGTCTGAAATAAAACTGACCGGCTCTCCCCTGCCCGGTATCCCATGGCAGGATAAGCCCGCCGACTGTACCTCACCGGTCTGGAGATTTACCGGGAATCCGATCATTTCACGCAATCCTCTCCCAAATGTTGCTCGAATTTTCAATAGCGCCGTTGTGCAGTATGAACAAGGCTATATCGGCGTTTTCCGCGGCGAACAGCGCGACGGTATACCTCATATCTACCTCGGAAAAAGCTCCGACGGCATCAGCTGGCAGTTCGATACGGATAAGATACCCTTTACAAACCGCGAAGGTAAGCCTTTTATGCCGCCTTATGCCTACGACCCGCGCCTTGTGCGGATCGGCGACACCTACTACATAATGTGGTGTCAGGACGCTTACGGTCCCACGATCGGCATCGCTGAGACAAAGGATTTCAAGACCTTCACCCGCCTTGAAAATCCTTTCCTGCCATACAATCGCAATGCCGTGCTTTTTCCCCGAAAAATAGGTGGAAATTACGTCATGCTCTCACGCCCCTGCGACAACGGTCACACTGCTTTTGGCGATATTTTTCTCACAGAAAGCCCTGATATGGAGTTCTGGGGACGCCACCGCCATGTTATGGGTCCCGGAAAAAACTGGTGGGAAAACCTTAAAATAGGCGCCGGCGCTGCCCCGATAGAGACCGACAAGGGCTGGCTGCTGTTCTATCACGGCGTTGTCAATACCTGCAACGGCTATGTTTACAGCTTCGGTGCTGCGATACTCGACCTTGACGAGCCCTCGCGTGTGCTGCACCGCTGCTCGAACTACCTGCTCGCACCTGAGGAATGGTACGAGGAACGTGGTTTTGTGCCGAACGTCTGCTTCCCATGCGCTGCCCTGACTGACGCTGCTACCGGAAGGATCGCCATTTACTACGGCTGTGCTGACAGCTACGTCGGACTGGCTTTCACGACTGTTCAGGAGGTCTGGGACTACATTCTCCGGCACGACTGCGTTTCTGACGATGACGCTTCAATTGGTCTCAGATAATAAACAGCCCCCGGAAGAACCGGGGGCTTTCAGTATACAACAAAAACCGCCTCATATGAGGCGGTTTTCTATTTACCAGATCAAACGAGGGGGAAGCTGCCTGCGTTGTTATCAACAACGTAGTAAACCATATTCTCCTCAGGCTTAACGTAAACGTTTACAGTCTTGGGAGACTTAACTCCGGATTCAGCCTTTGCCTTTGCAATAAGATCAGCAGATGTGATCTCTGCACCGTGATACTGAACGTATACATTCTCGGAAACGGCTGTCTTGTTAGCAGCAGTCTTCTTCTCAGCGGGAGCCTTCTTGGGAGCAGCTGTCTTCTTGGCAGCTGTCTTCTTAGCGGGAGCCTTCTTCTCAGCAGCAGCCTCTGCCTCAGCTACAGCCTTAGTGGTCTTTTCAGCCATGATAATTACCTCCTTGAATTACTTGTTGACTGCGTTCTTCAGAGCCTGTCCAGCCTTGAATGCAGGAGCCTTTGAAGCGGGAGCAGTCATCATCTTTCCTGTCTGGGGATTCTTTACCTGCTTTTCCTTTCTGTCGCGAACTTCAAAAGTACCGAAACCAACGATGGATACCTTATCACCGCCGGCGAGGGACTCAGTGATTGCAGAAATGATTGCATTTACAGCGATCTCTGCGTTCTTCTTTGTGAATTCGGTCTTTTCAGCAACAGCACTGATTAAATCGGTCTTTGTCATATTGTTATCCTCCGTAAATAAGATTTTACAATTGAATTATATACCCTTTGTTCTGATTTGTCAAGGAAATGGGGAAAAAATGACAAAACGACCTATATTCGGCTATATACGGCTTGATTTTTATTCAAAAGTACAATAAAAGCTGCTGCTCCCGGGTTTACTCAGTACAACTTGACTTTGGCTTGAAATAGCCTTATTCAACTATGAATCTGCCGTCATCAACGTCTATGGATATCGTATCGCCGGCTGAGATATCGCTGGCTATTATCTTTTTCGCTGCAAGAGTTTCTATCCTGCTCTGGATATATCTTCTGAGCGGACGCGCACCGAAATTCGGGTCATAGCCCTGCTCAACGATCAGCTCCTTTGCCGCGGGGCTTACCTCAAGCTTTATGTGCTTGTCGTCAAGGCGCTTGCGAAGGTCGTTGAGCATGAGGTCAACTATCTGCATTATGTCGTTCCTGCTGAGCGGCTTGTAGAAGATTATCTCGTCAAGACGGTTGAGGAACTCCGGTCTGAACTGCTGCTTCAGAAGCGTGTCAACGTTCTTTCTTGCCTCGTCAGTGATGTTGCCTTCTTCATCTATACCGTCAAGGATGTAATGCGAGCCGAGATTTGAGGTGAGGATGATTATTGTGTTCTTGAAATCGACCGTGCGTCCCTGTGAATCCGTGATACGCCCGTCGTCAAGAACTTGCAGAAGAACATTGAAAACGTCCGGATGAGCCTTTTCCACCTCGTCAAAAAGAACGACTGAATAGGGCTTGCGGCGGACTGCTTCAGTGAGCTGGCCGCCCTCGTCATAGCCGACGTATCCGGGAGGCGCTCCGATGAGACGGCTCACGCTGAATTTCTCCATATATTCGCTCATATCTATGCGTATGATGTTCTTCTCGTCATCGAAGAGTATCTCCGAGAGAGCCTTTGCAAGCTCGGTCTTGCCGACACCTGTAGGTCCGAGGAACATAAACGACCCGATAGGTCTGCCGGGTGCCTGTATACCTGCACGCGAGCGCAGTATCGCCTCGCTGACCTTCTCAACGGCTTCGTCCTGACCGATAACACGCTTGTGAAGCAGCTCGCCGAGGTGTAGCACCTTCTCCTTCTCGCCCTCCATCAGCTTCGCGACGGGAATGCCTGTCCAGCGGCATACTATCTTTGCTATCTCGTCGTCGGTAACTCTGTCGCGCAGGAGCTTTTCGCCCTTCATATCCTCCTCAGCCTTCTGTTCGAGCTCCTCGAGCTGCTTTTTCAGCTGAGGAAGTCTGCCGTATTTGAGCTCTGCCGCCTTGTTCAGATCGTATTCGCGCTCAGCCTGCTCGATCTGTGCATTCACAGCCTCAAGCTCCTCACGCAGCTTCTGGACTGCCGAAATATCGGTCTTTTCATTCTGCCATTTAGCCTTCATCGCGTCAAATTTAGCACGGAGATCCGAGAGCTCCTTCTGTATCTCTGCGAGGTGCTCCTGCGAGATATTGTCACTCTCCTTTTTAAGGGCAGCCTCCTCTATTTCGAGCTGAACTATCTTACGCGAGATAACATCGAGTTCGGTCGGCATCGAATCCATTTCCGTGCGGATAGTTGCGCAAGCCTCGTCGATGAGGTCTATCGCCTTGTCCGGGAGGAAGCGGTCGGTGATGTATCTGTTAGAGAGCACAGCTGCCGAGATCAGCGCATTATCACTTATCTTGACTCCGTGGAAGACCTCATAGCGCTCCTTGAGTCCGCGGAGGATCGAGATGGTATCCTCAACGGTAGGCTCATTTACAAGCACAGGCTGGAAACGGCGTTCGAGAGCCGGGTCCTTTTCGATGTACTGGCGGTACTCGTTGAGCGTCGTTGCACCGATACAGTGGAGCTCACCTCTCGCAAGCATAGGCTTGAGGCGGTTTCCGGCATCCATTGCGCCCTCTGGTTTTTCTT
>CAMOXW010000036.1 GCA_946629405.1 uncultured Ruminococcus sp. | reverse complement strand
TTCGTTCTGCACAGCCTGCTACCGCGAAGGACGCACCGGAGACCGTTTTATGGCACTCTGCAAGGTCGGACAGATACAGAACTGCTGTCACCCGAACGCTCTTATGACATTGCAGGAATACCTCACAGACTACGCTTCACCTGAGACAAAAGCAGTCGGCGAGGCACTTATCGAGCGTGAGATACAGAATGTACCGGATGAAAAGCGCCGTCAGCGTGCTATCGAATATCTCAATGAGATAAAGAACGGCGGCAAGCGCGATTTCAGATTCTGAGAAAAAACCTCCCCTTGACGAAAGGGGAGGTTTTTGTCATAGGAACGGGAGCCATTCCTTTATACGCTGGTACTTGTCCGTAGCTTCATGGGCTGTGCGGTATGTACTGATGATCTCCGGCACGACCTTGATGAGGATGATAGTATAAACTATGCAGGTTATAACGGATATTATCAGCGCGGCGAAGCAGAGCTTCCGGTTCATTGGAATGATGTACTTTTTTGAGCCGATGACTGCAAGTATCAGACCGATAGGCGGAAAAAGAATCGAGAATACCATCGCGCAGACCGCCAGTGCGCCGCTTTCTGGCAGCCCGGCAGCCGTGGGAGCAGGCATAGCTTCTACTGGCATAGCGGCATCGCTGACAGGTGCGCCGCAGTTCGGACAGGCAGATTCACCGACGTTCAGAGGATGTCCGCATTCGGAGCAAAATATGGCACTGCTTGCCGGGCAGACAGCAGCTCCGCACTCGGGGCAGAAGGATGCTCCTTCCCTCAGAGGTCTGCCGCAGTTGGCACATATATTCTGTTGCATTGATTATGACCTCCGCTTTATGAAATTACCTTTCTTTGACCGTTATCGAATCTGGCCAGCAATTTATGTAATACTCTAACTTACAGTCACTGTTTATATATGCTGTTGCCTCAGAAAAGACAGTTTTATCGGTGCTTTTCTCGAATTTTATCGTGTGAGTTCCGGGAGAAAGAGTCAGATGAATATCCTTTGTATCTCCGTCTTGAATAGAAAAAATAGGATCCATATCGTCTATCTTGACATTGGTCAGATACGTTCCCATAAACATATTATCGTCACTTTCTACAATCAGGTGAACAGAACACTTTCTCTCTGTCGTCGGCTGAGCAGCCGGAGGCTGGGTCTGCTCAGGAGTGCTGTTATCTATTATACTATTCGCGGTGTTATAATTGTCGTTATCTATTATTTCATCAACTGCCTTAGTTGTACTCGGAACAGAGGAATCGTTATCTGATTTGTCGACGTTGAAATGATAGTTGAGGCCGACCATAAGACCTACTGCCGCGATTATAACTATGACCGCGATAATAACCGGACCAGTGCGGGATTTCTTAGCGGGAGCAGCCGGCTGAGGCTGAGTGGGCGAGGGCTGGGAAACTGGAGCCTGCGGCTGCTGCCCGTGGAACATGGGATTCTGTGAATTGCAGTGAGGGCATACCGGAGCCTTATCACTTATCTGCTTACCGCATCTGGGACAAAAAATCATTGCCATAAATTTAACCACCTTATGTCTTGTATTGCAGCACTCTTTCTCTGTGCTGATATTTATTATAGCACATTTACGACAGATGTCAACACTGTTCGCACCGAAAAAACAAAAAGTTCACGACATTTCAGATCATACTTGACATATCGTCTGCCTTGTGCTAAAATGTTAACGGCAGAAAAATAATGGAGGTAATAAAGATGTATTGTATTCTTGCAGCACTCATGGCTTCGTCACCGGCCACAGGCGATGATTTCCCGAAGGAGAAGCTTTTCACTGTCATTGGTATCGCTGTTGCAATAGTAGTTGTGATAAGCATTATCTCGTTCCTTCTGAGCAAGAAGAAGGATGATGACGATAAAAAAGACGATCAGTAAACCGGATATGCTTTAAATATATCGCCTCCGGCATATAATTATGCGGAGGTGATATTATGATATGTACACTTGACGAGCTTCGGAGGAAGGAAGTCATCGACATCAACAGCGGCGAAAGGCTCGGCTACATAGACGACGTGAGGATTGACCTCGGATCATCGGAGGTCGTAGCTCTGCTGATATACGGCAGAGTGAGGCTTTTCGGCATATTCGGCAAGGATGAGGATATAGTCGTTCCGTGCGGCGACATAAGGGTAGTCGGAAGCGAGGTCGTGCTGATAAGCAGGAGCCTGAAGTCTGAACCGGCAACATCAACAAATGATAAGAAAAATATTACAACAAGTTTGTCAAAATAAACGGTAGGAAATTGCTTGCAATTTCAGCTGGAAAATGTTATAATATTAAGGCAATTCGCACGCTTGTACTTTTACGGATTGGTGCGCCCTGCGGCGTTGTCCGTGAGCTAAGTCAGGCGGAGGATTAATATTAACCAATTTAAGGAGGACTACACCATGGGAGTAGTATCAATGAAGCAGCTTCTTGAAGCAGGCGTTCACTTCGGACACCAGACAAGAAGATGGAACCCGAAAATGGCACCGTACATTTTCACAGAAAGAAACGGAAT
>CAMOXW010000035.1 GCA_946629405.1 uncultured Ruminococcus sp. | reverse complement strand
TCTTGAAAGGCTGAAGTCAGGCAAAGTTAAAGAATAACCGCAGCAGCCGAAGCTCTGCATACAGTTTCAATTCGGCATAAACAAAGCAGCACCGCACGTTTTTTTGTGCGGTGCTTTTTTACTTGCGGTCAATAGCGGCTCACATTCCGCTTTCGCCGTAGTTTGAGAGGACGCGGGCTGAGGGGTCGTTTACATTGCAGCCCTCCCAGTCCTTGTTGGGCATCCAGAAATCAACGATCATCTCACTGTTGCCGGGGTAATATTTCTCGAATATCTCGCGGTAGAGAAGTGATTCCTTGGTGAATGGCTGAGCGTGGGTATACTTCGTCCTGAGCAGCTCATATTCCTCGTCGGAGTAACGGCTTTCGGCGAAGTCCTTGAGGTGGTCCACCATAGAGTGACCTACCGCGTCCGAGAAGGCAGCCTTTTCGCGGTAGAGAATATCGTGGGGGAGGTAGTCTCCCTCGAAGGCACGGCGGAGGAGGTACTTGCCCTTATTGTACTTGTTGAGCTTCATTTCCGGATCGACAGCCATGACGTACTTCACGAGATCAAGGTCACCGAAGGGTACACGCGCTTCGAGAGAATTTACCGAAATACAGCGGTCTGCACGGAGCACGTCGTACATATGCAGCTCACGGACACGCTTGACGGATTCAGCCTGAAAAGCCTCGGCGGAGGGGGCAAAGTCAGTATACTTATAGCCGAAAAGCTCGTCGGATATCTCACCGGTGAGCAGGACGCGGATGTCAGTCTGCTCATGGATAGCCTTGCAGAGCAGGTACATACCCATGCTTGCGCGGACAGTGGTGATATCGAACGTTCCGAGGAGCTTTATGACGTCCTCAAGCGCGGAGATAACGTCGTCCTTGGTGATGATGACCTCGGTGTGTTCGCTGCCGATGAAGTCAGCGACCTGCTTTGCGTATTTCAGGTCGATAGCGTCGGTGTTCATGCCGATGGCGAAGGTGCGTACCGGCTTGCTGCTCTCCTTCTGGGCAATAGCACAGACGAGGGATGAATCAAGTCCGCCGGAGAGGAGGAATCCGACCTTTGCGTCCGCATCGAGGCGTTTTTTCACGCCGGAAACGAGCTTGTCGTGAATGTTTCTGCAAACGGTGTCGATATCGTCATGGATGACCTTGTCAACGGCGGTTATATCGCAGTAGCAGGTGAATTTTCCGTCCGCATAGAAATGGCCGGGCGGGAATGGCATGATCTTTTTGCAGAACTTCACGAGGTTTTTCGGCTCACTTGCAAAGACTGCGGAGCCGCTTTCATCGAAGCCGTAATATAGGGGGCGGATGCCTATCGGGTCGCGGGCAGCGATGAATTTCCCGGTGCTGCCGTCGTAGATAACGCAGGCAAATTCCGCGTCGAGCATTGCGAACATAGCGGTGCCGTATTCGCGGTAGAGCGGGAGAAGTATCTCGCAGTCGCTGTCACTTCTGAAGCTGTAGCCCTTTGCTGTCAGCTCATCGCGCATCCTTCTGAAGCCGTAGAGCTCACCGTTGCAGACAGCATAGCTCCCACCGAGCCCGAAGGGCTGCATACCCTCGGGAGTAAGCCCCATTATCGAAAGCCTCTGAAAGCCTAAAACACCGCCGTTTACCGGAATAATCCTCATATCGTCAGGACCGCGTGAGACCGTAGCGGAAAGTCCCTGCGCGACCTTATCTTCGCTGCCGCTTTTGCCGCAGTAAGCCATTATAGTACACATTCTCTATTCCTCCGTTCAGTTTTCGTTATCCGTATCTGACAACTACTTGCTGTTACTGATAACTATTTATGTATTTTTTCGTCGAATTTGTTCTTGCTGCCGACACCGGAAACGTCAACAGGATAATCTCCGGTGAAGCAGCCGCAGCAGTATTCGCTGCTGCCTCCGATGAGCTCTCCGAGGGCGCTGACGGGGAGATATGCGAGTGAGTCTGCGCCTATATACCGTGCAATTTCCTCCGCAGAGCTGTACTTTCCTGCGATGAGGTTTTCCTCGGAGTCGATATCCGTCCCGAAGTGGCAGGGGTGCAGGAACGGCGGAGAGGATATCCTGACATGGACCTCACTTGCGCCGGCATCGCGGAGAAGGCGGACTATCCTTGCGCTTGTGGTGCCGCGGACTATCGAATCGTCGATCATTACGACACGTTTACCGGCGATGGTTTCGCGGATCGGGTTGAGCTTTATCCGGACGGCGTTCTCACGCTGGTGCTGTTCGGGCTGGATGAAGCTTCGTCCGACGTACTTATTCTTGACGAAGCCTATGCCGTAGGGAATACCGCTCGCGGCAGCATAGCCGATAGCGGCGTCGATACCGGAGTCCGGGACGCCTATAACGATGTCAGCATCAGCAGGACTGTTCTGAGCAAGAAGTCTTCCGGCACGAAGCCTTGCGCTGTGGACTGAAACACCGTCTATCACGGAATCGGGACGCGCAAAGTAGATATACTCAAAAATGCAGATATTCCGCTGTCCGCCGCAGTTTGAGGTAATTGAGCGCAGTCCTGAGCTGTCAATGACGACTATCTCGCCGGGAAGGACGTCCCGGACAAACTCAGCACCGACCGTTTCGAGGGCGCATGACTCAGAAGCCACAATATAGGCTCCGTCGTGAGCTTTTCCGATGCAGAGCGGGCGGAAGCCCTGAGGGTCGCGGAAGGCTATGAGCTTTGTGGCAGTCATGAGGATGCAGGAATAAGCTCCCCGGATGAACGGCATAGCGCGTTCCACAGCCTGCTCTGTCGAGGAGCAGGTGAGTCTTTCGCGGACGATGGAATATGCGATAGCCTCAGTGTCGGAGGTACCGTGGAAGATAGCTCCGGAGAGCTCGAATGAGCGGCGGAGCTCCTGTGCATTGACAAGGTTGCCGTTATGGACAAGCGCCATATTTCCCTTTATATGGCGGATAACGAGGGGCTGGATATTATTGTGGTCATTGCCGCCAGTGGTGGAATAGCGCACATGACCGACAGCCATATTACCGCAGCCGAGCTTGTCGAGCTCTGCGCGGCTGAACGCCTCGGAGACAAGACCGCCCATGCGTTTATGTCTGAAAACGCCGTCGTCGCAGACGGTAATGCCGCAGCTTTCCTGACCGCGGTGCTGGAGGGCATATAGCCCGAAATAGACCGAGGCAGCGACGTCGGCGGACTTGTTCTCGAAGATGCCGAAAACGCCGCATTCCTCGTGGATAGAGTCAAACATAGAGATCGCCTTTCTTATAGATACTGCTCGCTGAGCTTATCGATCACCGCGAGCGCGGCGAGGCTTTTTTTCTTCCGCTT
>CAMOXW010000034.1 GCA_946629405.1 uncultured Ruminococcus sp. | reverse complement strand
TGATTCCGTGAAGATAATCCAGGAGTACCTCACCCTCATCAGCAGGACCTACAACAATATCCCGCCGGTGAATAATACAGGCTATTTCGGCCCGATAACGCGGCAGTCGGTGACGGCTTTCCAGCGGCAGTTCGGCATAGACCCAACAGGCATCGTGGGAGCGGTCACATGGGACAGGATAGCAGGAGTTTATTCCGACCTGAAATACGGCTTTGACAAGCGTCCCTATCAGGATCCGGGCTACACGATAACGGCGGAGGAGGGAGGGTATGGCATACACAGACGCACAGCGCAGACAGCATATCACCGAGATACAGAAGTACCTCTACGCGATCTCCATGTTCAACGACAGGATACCGCAGATCCTGCCGGACGGTGTCTACGGCGCGGAGACTGCGGATGCGGTAAGAGCTTTCCAGATGGAGTACGGACTTCCGGTGACGGGAAATACCGACACGGCTACATGGAACAGGATAGTGAGGGTCTACCGCAGCTATATTGACGCAGCGCCCGCACCGTACAGCGTATTCCCGTCGGCAGCATACGTCGCAAAGACAGGCGACAGCGGACAGCTTGTCTATATCATTCAGGCGATGCTCAACGACATAGGCGACCATTACGACAACGCTCCATGCGTTGATATATGCGGAAATTTCGACGGACTTACAACAGAGGCGGTAGTGCGGTTCCAGCGAAGGACAGGACTTCCGCCGACCGGCAGAGTGGACAGCGCAACGTGGAATATGCTCGTCCACTGCTGCGAGCACATAGACAGAACGCTCCGAAAATAATGGAGCACATGGACGCCGTTCAAAGGCGTCCTTTTTTGAATAATCGGGCGATGCTTTTGTCTATTATGCGAAAAATGAGAATTTTTTGGAGCTTTTCTATTGACACAGAGGACGAAATAATATATAATAAAGTAAATATTTGTGTCTAAAGGAGGTATGTACTGCATGAAACGGCGTATTGTCACTGCTCTTACGGCAGCGGCAGTTTCATCAGCAGCTTTAGGTGCTGCTGTATATGCGGCGGAAAAATATACCGCGGACGATCTCAAGGGCATGAGAGATTCCCTCCTCGGTGAAGCTCCTGTAAAGGCGGAACAGGATCTCAACAGCGACGGACGGGTCGATGTTTTCGACATGATCAGAATGAGGCGGGAGTTGGTTTCTACGGGAGAATTCGTTCAGTCATCATTTCCGGTAACTGAGGATCACGTCAAGTATGTCGGCAGAGACCTTTACAAGGACGGCACACTATGGCTCGTCCAGAGCGGCTCTGCGGTCGAGTTTACCGTAAATGCGCGGTCTGCGTCAGTTACCCTGAAGGGCGACAGCTCAATTTCAAACGGCGAGGAGCACAGACCAAGATATGCCGTGATCGTTGACGGCGAGATAATTTCCGATGCAACTATGGGCAAGGCGGAGGAAACAGTCGAGCTGTTCAGCGGTACTTCCCCGAGAAGCGCCGAGGTGAAGATAATCCACCTCTCAGAGGCAAACAACGGCGCTGTGGGAGTTTCTGAGATAAAAGCTGATTCAAATGCTGCTGCCCCGGTCCGGCCGGTTAAGGAGAAGGACCTCAGGATCGAGTTCATCGGCGATTCGATAACCTGTGCATACGGTGTTGAGGGAGAATCACAGTACGAGAACTTCAAGACCACCACCGAGAATTTCATGAAGTCCTACGCCTACCTCACTGCACAGAAGCTCGGCGCGGAGTACAGCGCTGTAAGCTACAGCGGCCACGGCATCGTTTCAGGCTATTCCTCGGACGGTACAAAGGTAACAGGACAGCTCGTTCCGCCGTACTATGAGAATTACGGCTCGATGAAGGATTACGCGACCCCGTGGGATTTCAGCGCGAAGCCGAACGATGTTGTCGTGATAAATCTCGGTACGAACGATGCTACCTACATTGACAAGGATCCCGAGACCCGCGGTCCGGAGTTTACGCAGGAGTACGAAAAATTCCTCGAAACTGTCAGGAAAAACAACCCTGACGCTTACATAATATGCACGCTCGGAATTATGGGCTGCACGGACGAATACCCGATGATAGAGCAGGCAGTTGCCGATTTCAGGGAAGCAACCGGAGATACAAGGATAATGTCCTACCAGTCACCGGTGCAGAGTACCTCGGACGGCTACGGCTCTGACTGGCATCCCTCGGCGGTGACACAGCAGAAGAACGCATACATTCTCTCGGATAAGATCTGTCAGGCTCTCGGACTTGAATCCGACCAGATAGGGCTCGATGTTGCGGCGGATGCGGAGTACAGCATTTCCTACGGCGAAGGCTCCGGCGCAAATGCCTCGACGTTCTTCTCGGACTACGACAAGTCCTTCTGGGTGAACATGGTGAGCGGCGGAAGCTCCCCCGAGGACGTACAGGCTGTCATTTCGGGAATAGGCCTGAAAAAGGGCGGAAAGTACCGCCTGACCCTTGAGTGTACCTCGGCTGAGGGCGAGGGCGGAAAGACCTCCGACCATGAGGTATTCCTCAGAAGTGCGGACGGCTCGCAGGTATACTACAGCGGCACCCTTGTGAACAGCGGTGCGAAGTCGCCGTTTGAGGCTGAATTTACGGTCGATTCGGACGACCCGGACGCACAGATCGCGGTATACATGGGCGGCATCAACTACCGCAGCGTGACCCTTTATAATGTTAAGCTTGAAAAGATCGGATAACGGTCTTGAAAATAAAAAAGAAGGTGGAGATCATTATGTTTTGTAACCAATGCGGTTCTCAGGTGCCTGACGGGAAGAGCTTCTGCCCGAAGTGCGGAGCCGCGCAGACAGCAGCTCAGCCGCCGCAGAATTACGGCGCACCTCAGGGATATCCGTCCCAGCCGCCGCAGAATTACGGCGCACCTCAGGGATATCCGCCCCCGCCGCCGCAGAATTACGGCGCTCCCGGCGGATACGGCTATGTACCGCGTCAGCCGGTCGATAAGAAAAAAATGCTCCTTGTCGGTGCTGTCCTGCTCATGGTAGGCTTCCTCATCATGGGAATGTTCAAGACTACGATGTTCAGGTTTGAGTACGAAGGACGCTTTGACGGCGAGAAGAAGACCTATTACGGCGTCTGCACTATGGATAATTCTTACGTTGCGGACATCAAGGAAGATGGCTTCAGCGACTTCTCAGACTATGTCGATGACGGACTCACAGTAACAACGACTTACATCACGATAATCCTCGGCGCACTCATGACGCTTTCTATTATCGGAGGTGCTGCTGCGGCGTTCATCGGCAGGTACGACACAGCGGCTTTAATAGCAGCGATAGCATCAGTCTGCTCAGCGATACCGCATATCTTCTTCGTCATACTGTTCATTCATCTCAAGTCTGACGAAGACGATCTTTCGTTTGCGATCGAGCCTGTAGTCATGGTACTGGTAAGCGCAGCAGCCTGCCTGTTCGCGCTCAGAGCAGCAAAGGTCCTCAGATACAACGGCGCTCCGGCTGCCGCAGCATATGGTTGGAGGTAAGGGATATGTATTGTAAAAATTGCGGCACAAGCTATGCCGACGGCTCAACATTCTGCCCGAAGTGCGGCGCTCCGGCGGCTCCGGCACAGCCTCAGAACTACGGCGCTCCGGCGGCTCCGGCACAGCCTCAGAACTACGGCGCTCCCCAGAACTACGGCGCTCCCCAGAACTATGGCGCTCCCCAGAACTATGGCGCTCCCCAGAACTACGGTGCTCCCCAGAACTACGGCGCTCCCCAGAACTACGGTGCTCCGCAGGGATATTACGGCGCACCTGCGGGCTACGGCTATGCACCGCGCAAGCCGTTCTTCTCACGCAAGCCTCTTGGCGGCGTGCTATCAATGCTCCCGCCGTTCCTTATCATCAGCGCATTCTTCTACATTATGGGACTTATCATACTTCCCGGCCTGAAGGAGGAGCACTATGACTTTGCTCTCGCACACTGGTACAGCTGTTTCCTTGCGGGAGGAAATGACGGGATCGGCTGCAAATTCGTCTGCACTATGATAATCATCAACATGATAATTATAATCCTCGGACTGCTCATGCTCGGCTTTGCGGGATATCTCGCAGCTGTCAGACGCGGTGCGGATTCACTTCGCGTGACAGCGCTTTCGCTTGTGCTTCCGGTAGTGGGATATCTTATGAACATTATCCTGGCCATCCACCTGAACGGTGAAGATCACTATGACGGTGAAGCAAAAATTGCTATTGCACCGTGGCTGATGCTCATTCTCGGACCGGCACTCATTGTTGTCTGCTTCAGGACGGCAAAGAGCTCAGACAACGAGGCGCGTTAACCGTGACACCGGCAGAAATGCCGTATCATAGCCGGCTCCGGCAGGCTTTAAGCCGGAAAAAACATTCGGTATGACCTTCTTAAAGGTCAAGGAAAGTGAGGAAAAAATCATGTTTTGCAGAAATTGCGGAAACCAGATCCCGGACGGTTCAGCGAATTGTCCAAACTGTGGAAATCCCACAAATGCAGCTCCCCAGAATACAGCTCCCAATACCTACGGCGCTCCCCAGAACAGAGCTCCGATGAACGGTGCAGCCGGCGGCGGTATGCCCGTTATCAACATCGCCGGAAAACAGTATCAGCTCAGCGTAAAAATGATACTCCCGGCAATAATGATACTGTTCCTTATTATCGGTATGATAGGCATTTTCAGCTTCGATACAGTCAAGGTCACAGTAAAGGGCGGCGGCTACAAGGAGACAGAGAAGTTTTCTCTTTCTGACTGCACAGACGGTGATCTCGGCTTCTCGAAGTTCGTAAATGTAGTTGCCATACTTTCTGTCATCGGTACAGTCGGCTCAATAGGTCTCTGCGGCTATTCGCTTTATCAGCGCAATACCGTTAACGCTGTCAAGGCAGTAGGTCTTGGCGGAACCTGCATGACAGTCGGATACTTATTTGTTCTTTTCAACGGCTGGTATGTAAGGGCAAAGATGAAGTCCAGCGGTCTGTTCGCCCTTGCTTCATTTGCAGGCATAAAGGTAGGCGGCGGACCTTCGTTCACAAGCTGGTTCTGGCTCATCGTTATGATAGCTATTTCAGTATGCGGAAAAAAATTAGCAGATCAGCTCACCGGCGAGCAGGCTATGAGAAACGCTAACTCCGGTGCTGGTATGCTCCGCTGAACTAAGAAATACAGCGCTTGCGCTGAAATAAAAAATAAGAGAGGTAATTGAAAATGTTTTGTACAAACTGCGGCAAAAATATTCCTGACAATTCAGTGAACTGCCCTAACTGCGGCATTGCAACAGGCGTAAATCCTGCTCCGGCACCTGCACCTGCTCCGGCACCTGCACCTGCTCCGGCACCCACTCCCTACGCTCCTCCCCAGAACGTATACGGTGCTCCTCCGATGTACGGCCAGAGAAAGACCTTCAACTTCAAGTCGCTCATCGACGTTAAGAAGAACCCGATCATCATCATCATCATGATCGGCATACTCATCTACCTCATGATAGGCTTCCACGCATTCGACATCCTCAACTACAAGTTCAAGGGCTGGGATGAAAGATCAAAGGCAAGCTATGACGCTTGTATCGAGGGCTTTGACACAGGATTCACTTCCTTCATGAAGGTGTTCGGAGTTCTCCTTGAGCTCACAGCACTCGGCGGCATCATTGCTTCACTGTTCTACTTAAACAAGAACAACCTCAAATCCGTAAAACTACTCGGTATCACCCATATCACAATGTTCGTAAGCTACCTTTTCCTCATGATCTATGCTCTCCATCTCAAGGGCGAGATCAAGGATGGTTTCTCCAAGTCTGCAAAGATGAAGGGCGGCGTTACCGTAACTGTCATACTTGTGCTCATACTCACTGCTATCATGATCGTATGGTGGCTGTTCAGCGCAGAGATCATCAAGCTCGGTGCAAGACCTGCCGGCTATAACAACGGCGGCTTCGGCGGCGGCTACGGCGCTCCCCAGAACAACTTCGGCGCACCCCAGAATGGTATGCCCATGAACGGTGCTCCCGGCTTTGGCGCACCTGCTGCTCCCGGCGCATCCGCTGCTCCCGTCGCACCTGCTGCTCCCGGAAATCCCGGCGGCGGCGTGAACTTAAACAAGTGATCCAGTGAAGAATTCGACAAAAGTATTTGTACTGTCGGCGGCACTCGTCATTATAGCAATTGCTTTTTTCAGAGTCGAAATTTTTCAGATCAAGGTCTTCGGATTCAGCAAAACATTTGACATAAACGACCTGAGCAAGTCCTCCTCCCTCGACATCGAGGGAGACAGGCTCGCTTCGAGCAGCTTCTCATCGGTCACAAGGGTCGTCGGGATAATCGCAGCGATACTTACCGGTATCGCCGTGCTCGGCGCTCTCCTCCAGCCGGACGGGAGCAAGGCAGAGGCTGAACTTTCTGCCGGTGCAACGTTTCAGGTCATCGCTTATGCTTTCCTTGCGATAGATGCCTTCAAGGTGAAGAATAACTGCGAGGGTGCTGTTGAAGACCTCGGGGGAAGCACTGCTTCATCCCTTATCGAGTGCAATATACTCTTTGCCCCTTTCATTTTTCTCGCAGGCGCAATAATCATTGCCGTGCTGACGGGAAAGAAATACAGGGGAGTATAATTTAAACAAGCCGATGATCACTTTTCGGGCAGCTCTGTTGATAACGGCGGCTGCCCGATAATTTTATTGACCGGAAGGTGATATATATGAGTAAAGCAAAAAACGCTCCCGGAAAGGCTGCGGCACCCGCGAAGCTACCAAAGCGCGGCGGACTTCGCGCGCTGACATGGGCGATGATAGGCGTTATCTCAGTTACGACGGCTGTTGACGGCTACTGTATCTACAGCGTTCTCAGCAAGCATCCCGGCGAGGCCCTTGCATCCGAGGGAATGACCTCCGAGCAGCAGGAGATCAAGGAGGAGATCAAGAGCCTCCAGCTCCGCGCCGATTCAATAAAGGCAAAGGGCGTGATATCCTACCGTGCGGGCGGTGTTTCCGGAAAAAATGATATTATTATCAATGACGAAGAAGAAGCTATGGCAGCGCTTGAAACTCTTGCCCCGGAGCTCGGGATCGAGCATCCCCAGCAGGAGTACAGCATCACGGAGTATTCCGAGGGCGAGGTCTTCGACACCTATACCTTCAAACAGTATATTGAAGGTATTTCGATCGACGGATTCAGCATCAAGGAGGTAGTCAACAAGGACGGCTCCCTCGAAAGCATCGAGGGAGTGCATTTTACTCCGCCCGAGGACCTCGACGTTTCCCCGAAAATAGATTCACAAAGGGCTTCTGAGAAGGCTGAGCAGGAGGTATACGACACTACAGGCGTTGCTCCGGAGGATTTCAGCCTTGAAAATCAGGGGAAGGTGATCTATGTCAATTCAGACGATGAGCCGATTGTTGCGTATAAGTTTTCCGTCATAGACCCGAGAACAGGTGCCGTCGTTTCGGAAATCTACATCGACGCCAACACCGGCAGGATAATCGACACGGCCGTGGGATATGCCGGCAGCAGCTCATACTACAACACAGGCTACACAAGCCGTGTGGACAATGGAACGATCGGTGACAGTGACCGCCAGATCTATGTCTACGACGATTTCTCGGACGATGACCTCTACGCTCCCGCAAAGAAGACCAATGCGGCAGCTCTTTCAATCTTCGAGAATGCTGTCAAGGCTTACGACTTCTTTGACATTAACTATAACCGTGCGCTCGAAGGGTACTTCATCACACTGTATTCAGCCTCCGAGCGGCTGCGCGGCTTCCTCCGCAGTGACCTTATCCCTGAGGAGCTGACCCTGCGCTACACCGATCTGACCGGCGACGGCTTCACTGAACAGGCGGCTTCCGCTGTGCTTGCGGACAACATTTCACTGAACGGCATCGCTAAGGAGTACGCAAAGGCGATGCTTCCCATGACGATAACTGCGGATTCGGTGTTCTATACCGGACTTGCCGACCTCTTTGCGGAGCTCTGCGAGGACTATTCCGACGGCGGCTTTGACAATTCCTGCGACTGGATATCCGCTCCCGACAGCACAGGCAGCGCAAGGAGCATGGCTGACCCGGCTTCGACCGGAAATGCGGCAGTTTTAGCCGATACTGCGGGGTATTCATTCAGGCTCACACCTGATGAGCAGGCTCATGACAGCACACTCATCACACACACCGCTTACCTCATGTCACAGGGCGTGAACGGCTTTGAGGCGCTCACAACGGAGCAGATCGGCTTCCTCTATTTCATCTCGCTCGATATGATGCCGGGCATGATGACCTATGAGCAGTTCAGCGATATCATAGTTTCTGCCGCTGTAAGGCTCAACGCGGGCGGACGCTATGTTGACAGCACATACAAGCTTTCCGACAGCCAGCTCATGAGCGTTATCGAGGCCTTCGCTGAGTCGGGAATAACAAGCACCGGCGTATGCCGCGCGTTTGAAAAGGTATACACCAACAACGCTGAGTTTACTGTCTATGATTCAGCTTATTCGGAATACTCCGACTACCACGTCACAGTTACAAGAAATTCCGACAGTGAGGACGTCATCGACAAGGACAGCAATTCGCCGGACTTCACACTTGAAGGAATTGACCCCGGCATCTACAACATCACGGTAACTGATACCAAAAACAATGAGATATCCTATGAGTCGGGCGATATTATCGTTTCCGACAAGGAGGGCGAGGACTATGTCTCACGCGACAGGATACTCACAAAATTCGGCTCGGTAAGACGTTCAGTAGCGCTTGTTCTTGATGTTTCGGGAAGTATGCGCGGCGAGCCGATTTCCGAGACAAGGAACTCCGCGATAAAGTTCGTGGACTATGTTCTCAGCGAGAATCCGAGCATTGACATAAGCCTTGTTCCGTATTCGACCAATGCGAAGAAGGCGATAATCTCCAGCAGCGACAGGGACGAGCTCGTTTCCGCGATACAGAATCTCGGCGCAGACGGCGGTACAAATATGTACGACGGCATCGACACCGGCGCGGAGCTGCTTTCCCACACCGACAGCAATAAAAAACTGCTCTTTCTCCTTAGCGACGGCTATCCGGAGAACGGTCCCACGGGCTCGGACGGAAGCTATGAGTCAGCTGTAAAGGAGAAGGCTCAGGAGATAAAGGACAGCGGTATAATCATCTATACTCTCGGATTTTTCCACAACTACGGAGGCACCGGCCTTACCGAAGCGCAGGCGCTCATGAAGGCTATCGCATCCGAGAGCTGCGACTATAATGTAACGGACAGCTCCGACCTTGCCTACGCTTTTAATGACCTTGCGGATTCAGTCAGCGGAAGCTATAGCATAGTTGTAAGGATAGCCTGCCCGGTCGATGTAACGGTAAGCTGCAGCGGTGAAACTCTCTGCTCAGACCCCGAGGCACTCAGTACAAGGGCATCGTTCGGTTCACTTTCCTTTGAAGGCGAGAATAACGAGGTCAAGGTGCTCAGGCTGAATGACGAGGCGAACTATGAGCTCTGCATAAACGGCTACGGCACAGGAACAATGGATTATTCCATAAGCTTTGCCGATGACGAGGGCGAATATTCCGATGTCCGCACCTTCAAGGCGATACCGGTAAGTCCCGACACAGTTATAGCGACGAACACGAAGTCCTCCGGCAAAACGACTCTCAATATTGACAGCGACGGCGACGGAAAGTTCGATTCGGCCTATACAGCCGGCGAAAACGGCAGCGGCAGCAAGAAGTCAAATACCCTTGCGATCGTATTCTGGGTCAGCCTTGCAGTTATATTCACCGCGCTCCTCGGACTTGAGCTATACTTCGCATACAGAAGAAGCCAGAAGAACAAGGTCTGCGGAAAGTGCGGAGCAGCCGTCGTTCCCGGGACGAAATTCTGCCGTACCTGCGGAGAGGAGATACATACGGTACCGATATGGCTGCCTGAGAGGGCAAGGCGTGAGAAGCAGTCGGCAACAGCAGTTACAGCGAAGCTTGTCGTAATGGGAATATGCCTGCTTATGACGCTCAGCATCGTGACGATCTACCGTTCGGCAGCAACGACGATATTCAACCAGATCTGCGATCAGGAGCTCGTTTCAGCGCAGATGCTCTACGACAACAGCATCGAGGACGGAAGCCTCCAGCAGAAGTACCTCTCCTTCCTGACGAAGCGCTATGTGAAGCAGGTGGAGGACAAGGCTGAATCCGGCGATATTTCGGAGGAAACTGCTAATTCGATACTCACCTCAGTAGCCCAGATGGACATGGGCGGAGCTTCCGATACCGCGGAGGATTACCTTAAAGACAAGGGCATCACTGTCAGCAAGAAGAAGCGCAAGTACAGGGAGAAGGAGGAAACGACCGTTCCCGCATCCGAAAACAGGAACGAACAGTATGATCCCTACGGACAGAACGACTATTCCTACGAGGATGAGACCTACGGGCAGAACGATCCGTTCTTCAACCCCTATGAATCTCATGAAGATGACCAGTATGACGAGGAATACGACCCGTACAACGGCGGCGGAGGATTGTTCTGAGGAAAGCTGAGAGCGATCCTTACCGCGGACAGATATTACATTTCAACATGATCGGCGCAGAGTTTACGGGATTTCCCGTAGGCTCTGCTTTTTTGTCAGAGAAAGAGGCTGCGGCGCTGACGTATGGACGGCAATGTTCTCACGCTGCACTGCACAAGGCATTGACTTTTCAGAGAATGTATGATATAATTTTAACAGCTTATAATACAGGAGAGGTGTCAATGGGTAAGATCAATGATCTGATAAGTGATGTGGACAGCTATGTGTGGGGACTTCCCCTGATAATTCTTATAATGGCCTGCGGCGTACTGCTCACAGTGCGTCTGAGATTTTTGCAGATACGCAGGCTTTGTACTGCTTTGAAATATATGGTCAGGAATGAGGAGGACGGCAGCGGCGAGGTATCGAGCTTTGCAGCGCTGTGTACAGCTCTTTCCGCAACGGTGGGAACAGGAAATATTGTCGGAGTTGCTACAGCTATCGCAGCAGGCGGTGCAGGTGCGCTGTTCTGGATGGTGTTCGCAGCGTTTCTGGGAATGGCTACGAAGTTCGCTGAGGGTCTGCTTGCGGTCAGATACCGTGTTAAGGACGAGAACGGAAATATCCTCGGAGGACCTTTCTATTATATCGAAAACGGGCTCGGCAAAAAATGGAAGTGGCTTGCAAAAATATTTGCGCTGTTCGGTCTGCTTGCCGGACTTATGGGCATCGGTACGGTCACGCAGATCAACGGTATAACCTCAGCGGCAAATCAGTTCTTTGACCCACAGAAAGATCATACTGTGTCCGTGCTCGGAGCGGAGTACACATGGACTACCGTTATTGCAGGGGCTTTGATAACTCTGCTGACTGCCTTCATAGTTATAGGCGGCATAAAGCGTATCGCCACAGTTTCCGAGGTCGTAGTACCGTTTATGATAGTTACATATGTATGCTGCTGCCTTATAATAATCTTCTGCCATATCACAGAGATACCGGAGGCTGTTTCATCAATAATCACCGGTGCGTTCAGCCTTAAAGCCGCAGCCGGCGGAGCGGCAGGAACAGTTATGGCCTACGCTATGAAAAGCGGAGTTGCAAGGGGTATTTTTTCAAATGAAGCAGGTCTCGGCTCAGCACCTATCGCAGCCGCTGCCGCAAAAACCAATGAGCCTGTCCGTCAGGGACTTGTAACCATGACAGGCACATTCATCGACACTATCATAGTCTGCACCATGACCGGACTTGCGATAATAATATCAGGCTGCGGGGAAGAAACAGAGCTGAAGGGCGTTATGATAACGATGAAGGCTTTTGACTATGGTCTGCCGTTCAGCGAAAGGGTATCATCGTTCATACTCATGGTATGCCTTGCAGTATTCGCATTTACAACGATACTCGGCTGGAATTACTACTCTGAGCGCTGTCTTTCGTATCTTATCGGAGCAAACAGGACTGCGGCAAGTGTTTACAGGTGGGTGTATATCGCAGCCGTATTTATAGGTCCCTATCTCGCGGTCGAAGCAGTCTGGAACATGGCTGACATTTTCAACGGCCTCATGGCTATACCAAACGTGATTGCGATAATCCTTCTCTCAGGGGTCGTGGCATCCGAGACAAAGGACTATCTTGAAAGGCTGAAGTCAGGCAAAGTTAAAGAATAACCGCAGCAGCCGAAGCTCTGCATACAGTTTCAATTCGGCATAAACAAAGCAGCACCGCACGTTTTTTTGTGCGGTGCTTTTTAACTTGCGGTCA
>CAMOXW010000033.1 GCA_946629405.1 uncultured Ruminococcus sp. | reverse complement strand
ATTTTACCTTCTGCAACTCTTTTGAGATGAGCACCATAGGGTGATTTACCATACTTTTCAGCAGATTTCATAAGACCGTTGCGGTCTATCCAGCCGTTTATGAAGGCTATCTCCTCCGGAGCTGAGATTTCAATACCCTGACGATTCTGAACCATCTGTACAAAATTGGTAGCCTCTGCCAAGCTATCCATTGTACCGGTATCGAGCCATGCGAACCCCCTGCCCAGCAGTTGAACATCCAAATTTTTATCATTCAGATACATCTCATTCAGCGTTGTGATCTCAAGCTCACCTCGTGCAGAGGGCATGACCTGATTAGCCTTTGCAGAAACGCCTGCCGGATAGAAGTACAGACCTGTCACAGCGTAATTGCTCTTTGGTACGGCAGGCTTTTCTTCAATTGAAATCGCCTGTCCATTGTCGTTGAATTCAACTACACCGAAGCGTTCCGGGTCAGGAACGTAATAGCCAAAAACCGTAGCCCGTGCGTTCTCCTCTGCATTCTTCTTAGCATTTCGGAGAATGGCACCAAATCCGTTTCCATAGAAAATATTATCGCCAAGCACCATTGCACACGCATCGTCACCTATGAACTCATCACCGAGAATAAACGCCTGTGCAAGTCCATCGGGACTCGGCTGAATCTTATAGCTTAAATTGATCCCATATTGAGAACCGTCACCGAGCAGCTTCTCAAAATTCGGAAGATCAGTCGGAGTCGAAATGATGAGAATATCTTTGATGCCTGCCAGCATAAGTGTCGACAACGGATAGTAAACCATTGGCTTGTCGTACACAGGAAGCAGCTGCTTCGATGTGACCATTGTCAATGGGTAAAGTCTTGTACCGGAACCTCCGGCGAGGATTATTCCCTTCATGCTCAATCTCTCCTGAACAGATCTCTTGTGTAAACCTTATCAGCAACGTCGTCAAGACAGCTGTCGTAGCGGTTCGCAATGATAGCCTGAGAGTTCTTCTTGAATTCGTCAAGGTCATTCACGATCCTGCTTCCGAAGAACGAGCTGCCGTTCTCGAGTGTAGGCTCATAAATGATAACAGTCGCACCCTTAGCCTTGATACGTTTCATAACGCCCTGAATGGAGCTCTGACGGAAATTGTCTGAATTGCTCTTCATAGTCAGGCGGTAAATACCGATAACAACTTCACTTTCACCGACATATCCTCCGGTATAGCTATTCCCGCCGGCGATCTGAAGCACACGGTCAGCGATGAAATCTTTTCTCGTACTATTGGAATCGACGATCGCCTGGATCAGATTCTGCGGAACATCAGCGTAGTTTGCAAGAAGCTGCTTTGTATCCTTCGGCAAACAATATCCTCCATAGCCGAATGAAGGATTGTTGTAATGACTTCCGATACGCGGATCAAGGCAAACACCGTTGATGATTGCCTGAGTGTCAAGTCCCTTCATTTCAGCATAGGTATCAAGCTCGTTAAAGTAGCTCACGCGGAGCGCAAGATATGTGTTGGCGAACAGCTTGACTGCCTCCGCCTCTGTAAAGCCCATGAACAGTGTGTCAATATCGGGCTTCTCTGCACCTTCCTGAAGAAGTCTTGCGAAGATCTCAGCAGTCTCACGGCTCTGTTCATCGCAGCCGACGATTATACGGCTTGGATAAAGATTATCGTAAAGTGCCTTTGACTCGCGCAGGAATTCTGGGCTGAAAATGATCCTGTCGGTATTGAACTTCTCCCTTACGCTCTTGGTATATCCTACAGGGATCGTGCTTTTTATTATCATCATTGCTTCGGGATTGCTCTCCAGTGCCAGACTGATCACCGCCTCAACAGCAGAGGCATCGAAGAAATTCTTGTGGGAGTCATAATTCGTGGGGGCGGCGATGATAACGATGTCAGCGTCCGTGTATGCAGAAGCACCGTCCGTAGTTGCTGTGAGGTCAAGCTCTTTTTCGGCTAAATACTTTTCTATGTAATCATCCTGTATAGGAGATTTTTTTGCGTTTATGAGTTCAACCTTTTCCGGCACGATATCAACCGCCATCACCTTATGGTTCTGTGCCAGCAGCACAGCAAGACTCAGACCGACATAGCCTGTTCCGGCCACTGCGATTTTTAAATCATTAAATTCTCTCATTATTAACGCTCACTTCAAACTTGTCATTATTTTTTTGCAATGCAAAATGTGTTTTAAATATTTGCCAATACCAATTCAAAACTCCAGTAATGACGATAAATCACAAATATTTATCGCCTTTACGTTCCAATAAATACAACTATTATTTTCAACTTCACCGATACATTAAATATCCCTGGATACGGCTACATAATAAAAACATAATTTATATCACGTTTTCTAATCAGTTGTCAAGTATGCACGAAAGCCTGTATATATTTTTGTATAAGTGTACAAAAATAAAAATCAGCGTCTTTGGTTCTTAAAGCATATGTATGCTTATATTATATACAGTAAATCGCTCTTTGTCAACCATCTATGCTTTTTAGGAATAATGTATATAGATACACTCATTACCTGATTTCAGACATCTGTTGTTGCAGTGCGACATGAACACGAACTGTCAAGCTTTAACTCGACATACAATACGCAACATACGTCACAGTTCAATAATACATAAACAAAACTTCACATCCTGTGTTAATGATATGACCGCCCTAGCGTATACGGATAGTGCGGGGTATTTCCTTAGGTATCGCGACACGTCCAAGGTCGTCGATATGTCTGACAATTCCTGTTGCCTTCATAAAAATATCTCCCAAAATCCTGTTGACTTTGTGAGGTTAGTGTTTCCGGAAATTTGATGTTTATTCTGAATCCTGATATCATTGATTAGAGCAGTCCTTGATGCTGAAAGAGAATTCCCTGTCTATACATTGAAGAACAAGCATATCAAAAAAAGCCATAGAGAATCCTATGGCTTTTCATATATCAGTTCCTTATCTGCTTTGCAACAAGGCTCTCACCGCAGTATATCTCGCGGAGCTTCGGCTTTTCTATCTTGCCGGTGGGATTCCTCGGAACATCGGCAAAAATGAGCTTATGTGGTCTCTTGTACCTCGGAAGCTTCTGGCAGAACGCATTGATATCGTCCTCAGTGCAGGTCATTCCGTCCTTCACAGAAATAATCGCGGCAGCTATCTCGCCCAGACGCTTGTCCGGGAGACCGATCACCGCTACGTCCTTGACAGCCGGATGAGCGCGGAGGAAGTCCTCGATCTGCACGGGATAAAGGTTCTCGCCGCCGCTTATGATAACATCCTTTTTGCGGTCAACGAGGTAGATGAAGCCGTCCTCGTCCTCCTGAGCCATATCCCCGGTAAGCAGCCAGCCGTCCCTGAGGGTCTCGGCGGTAGCCTTTTCATCGCGGTAGTAGCAGGTCATGAGACCGGGACCCTTGACGCAGAGCTCGCCGACCTCGCCGCGTTTCACGGTATTGAAATTCTCGTCAGTTATCTTGCCCTCCCAGCCATAGCCGGCCTTGCCAATAGCGCCGACCTTATGGATATTCTCCACTCCGAGATGAACGCAGCCGGGGCCTATTGATTCGCTCAGGCCGTAGTTTGTGTCATACTGATGATTCGGGAAGATCTTCTTCCAGCGTGCGATGAGCGACGGAGGAACAGGCTGTGCGCCGATGTGCATAAGCCTCCACTGGTCAAGGCTGTACTGGCTGAGGTCGATGTCTCCCCTGTCGATAGCATCAAGGATATCCTGCGCCCACGGAACGAGCAGCCATACGATAGTACATCCCTCATCCGAGACAGTTTCGAGTATAGTCCTGGGCTTGATGCCCTTCAGAAGGACTGCCTTGCTGCCGGAATAGAGGCTGCCGAACCAGTGCATTTTTGCGCCGGTATGGTAGAGCGGAGGGATGCAGAGGAATATATCATCTCTGGTCTGCCCGTGGTGATTCTGCTCGACCTTTGCGGAATGCATAAGGCTCTCATGATTATGCAGGATAGCCTTCGGGAAGCCTGTTGTACCGGAGGAGAAGTAAATCGCTGCGTCATCCTGATCGGTGATAGTTACATCCGGGGCAGCGCTCGCGCAATTGGCAACGAGGCTGTCATAGTGCTCCGCGAATGATGGGCAGCCTTCGCCCACATAGAAAAGGAGGCGGTTGCGGCTGATCTCATCAGCGATCTCCTCGACACGTCCGATAAACTCGGGGCCGAACATAAGGATATCAACTTCTGCAAGGTCAAGGCAGTATTTTATCTCATCGGGGGTATAGCGGTAGTTGAGTGGAACGGCAAGTGCGCCGGTCTTGAGCACGCCGAAGTATATCGGGAGCCATTCGAGGCAGTTCATAAGGAGTATGCCGACCTTATCGCCCTTTTTCACGCCTCTTTCAAGGAGGAGGTTAGCGAAGCGGTTAGCCTTTTCGTCGAAGACCTTCCATGTGATCTCGCGTCTGTAATGGCATACCGGGTCGGGTTCAATGAGCTCATAGTCCTTCCAGGTTATTCTTCTAACCTCGGTTATTTCAGGGTTGACCTCCACAAGAGCGACGTCATTTCCGTAGAGATCAGCATTTCTTTCAAGCAATTCAGTAATTGGCATTGTAATGTTCCTTTCTCGCCGTCGGCGAAATAACTATATTCATTTTACCACAAAAAAGCGAAAAAGTAAAGAATTTTCCCGCAATATTTTACACAAAAAGCAGCCGCTCCTTTTCAGCACATTGCATAACGGAAGACCAGCAGCCTTCCTGCGTAACAGATCCGAGTGCGTTGAAACAAAGCCTGACACGCCCTGTCACTTCCGCACAGCGGAAACAGTGATCCCGGAATAAAAAAGGGCGGAATTATCCGCCCGGTCTGGTAATGATTCTAAATGCTGTCCATGAGATCTGAGTGTTGATCCGGCTTTTCCTCGAGCTTTTCCGCAGGGAGAACGACGTCGCTCATGGCGTCTGACTGAGTGAACTTCCGCTGACGGGCAGCCTCCTCATAAGGGTCGTGCTCATTGAATTCCTTCGCCTTATCCTGCTGCTCCTGCAAAAGCTCCGAGAAATGCGGAAAGCCCTCCTGTGTTTCGAGCCAGCGATACTTTGCGTTCGCAAGAAGCGTAGGTGCAACAGAAATAATGGCAACAAACAGCGCAAGGCAGGTATTCAGCGTCGTATAGCCGATGATGGCTCTGTCTGACAGAACAGAAAGCCCGGCAGCTCCCGGAGCAGCCCATACAACGATATCCTTCTTGGTATATCCGCCCATTACCGTAAGCGCACACGCTCCGGTGCAGAGTATCATTGAGACGAAATATCCGAGCATCACTACCCATTCGCCTGACACAAGGTCGCCGAGCATACTGTAGAGCGATGCAAAGACCAGGTCAGCCGCAATTCCGACGTTTGGCAGAAAAACGTATTTGTAGATCTTTTCACAGCGTGCAAGCGCCGCAGAATTCCTGTGCATACTGCTGATATCAGCCATTTTTACCTCCTGTGGAACATTTCCGGCTCAGCCGAATATAATATACCAGAGCAGCTCAGATATCGGTGATATTGGTCAGCACACCGTACTCTGAAATGTCAATGCTGCCGAAGGAAGGCTTTTTCCCGTCGCGGGGGAGGGCGGCACTTCCGGGATTCATTATCCACATACCGTCCTCAAAAACGTTGAGGCGCATATGAGTATGCCCGAAAAGCACGATATCGCAGCCGTTGTCAGCAGCAGCCTTCTTTATCCTGTCAAGAGGGCCTCCGACGCCGTACTTATGACCGTGGGTTGCGAATATCTTATGCTCCATGACCGGAAGGACAAAAAAATCGGGACTGAAGCTGTCGTAGTCGCAGTTACCTGCAACGTGGATTATTTTTGGGGCAACAATAGGTCTTGCAATAACGAATCTGTCGAGCTCAAGCTCGCCGTCACCGAGGTGGATTATCCAGTCGGCGAAGGTATTTTTTTTGATGACCTTTTCGAGATTCTGGTAGTTGCCGTGTGTATCTGAAATGACTATGATGCGCATAATAACGCTCCTGTAAGATTTATTAAAGCTATTATAACACAAAATACACAAAAAAGCAATAGTTTGAACACAAAAATATTATGAATTATCGGAGGCAGGCATGAATAAGAATAATATTGATCCGAAAAAACTGAATGGACTGCTCGGAGTGGTCAGCAAAAAGATCGGTGTTCCGCCGGAAAAGCTAAGGCGTGAGCTTGAGGAGGGAAAATTTGACAGCGCATTATCTGCGATGAATTCGGGCGACGCCGCAAGATTCAGGCAGGCGGTCAATAATCCCGGACTTGTCGAAAAGATGATGAGCACGCCTCAGGCAAGGGCGCTCTATAAGAAGCTCTCAGGCGAAAAATAGGCTCGCGGAGGCGGAGATTTGGACGATTTGATGGGAAAGCTCGGCGAGCTCCTCTCCGATGAGGAGAGTGTGAAGCAGCTTACCGAGCTGGCACAGATGCTTATGTCAGAAAGCGGCGGCGAGGGAGATTCACCGGCGGAAGGGAGCGCTCCCGACCTCGGGGCAGTTATGAAGCTCAGCGGTCTTATGGGAGCGTTCTCACAGAATGACAGGAACGCCGAGCTGCTGCTCGCACTGAAGCCGCATCTGAGCGAGGAACGCCGGAAAAAGGTCGATAAGGCGATAAAGCTGCTGCGGCTGATAGCGGTCTGGAATATCGCAAAGGAGAGCGGTCTTCTGGATGACTTTTTGTGATCGGAGGGAAAGCTATGGCGTATATCGGGAGAGACTTCCGCAGCCGTGCCGCGCATTATTCGCAGGGCGGATCTCCGGCTGACAGACCATCGGAAAAGCCCGGAAATAAGCCTGAAAGCAAGCCTTGCAGCGCTCCCTCCCCGCAGAGCGGTCCCCTGGACATGAGTTCTTTGCTCGGCAGGCTTGACAGCGACAGTCTCCTCATCGCAGCGCTTCTGGTACTGCTGATGAAGGAGGGCTGCGACAAAAGGCTCATCCTTGCTCTCGGATACATATTATTCTGAGGTGAAAAAATGGATACGGACATGATCTTCGCAGCAGTGTGCGGGGCGGCTTTGCTCATAATGCTGGCGTATTACCGGAGGTGTGAGCGGCGGCTCAGAGCTTTTCTTTTCGGCTCACTCACGGGGCTTGCTGCACTTTTTATACTCAACCGGTACGGAGCAGCGTTCAATTCTGCGCTCCCGCTCAACACCCTTAACCTATGCGGCAGCGCTGTTCTCGGCGTACCGTTTGTCATATTCCTTGTACTGTGCTATTAGATAGTTAGCAGTTATTAGTGCTTAGTGATCGGTTGAAAAAGAATTCAAGCGGCTCCCCTGCTCACTTCTCACTTAAAATGTTAAATTTCGGAAAAATTTTCTCAAAAACTATTGACATTTTTAGATAATATGGTACAATTTAAGTATAAGTATTAACAGGAGGTGGAATATGAACGCCATTGATATAATCAACAAGACCAGACGGTCCCAGACCCTTTCCTACGAGGAGATCTCGTGGCTGGTCAGGAACTACACTTCCGGCAGTATCCCGGATTACCAGATGTCAGCATGGCTCATGGCTGTCTGCCTGAACGGGCTCACTGAGGAGGAAACTCTTGCCCTTACCTATGCCATGCGCGATAGCGGCGAAACTATCAGACTCGGCATACCGCTTACGGTAGACAAGCACAGCACCGGCGGCGTCGGCGATAAAACAAGTATGATAATCGGTCCGGCAGCAGCAGCTTGCGGTGTAAACGTTGCCAAAATGTCCGGCAGAGGTCTGGGGCATACCGGCGGTACTATCGACAAGCTCGAGAGCATCCCCGGCTTCCGCACGGAGCTGAGCCTCAGCGAATTTGAAAATATCGTAAGGGAGACCGGCTTCTCTGTCGTTGCTCAGAGCGAGGAGCTTTGCCCCGCTGATAAAAAAATGTACTCTCTGAGAAGCGCCTCAGGAACGGTGGAGAGTATTCCGCTGATCTGTGCAAGCATCATGAGCAAGAAGCTCGCTGTCGATGCGGACTGCCTCCTGCTCGACGTAAAATACGGCTCGGGCGCCTTCATGAAGGAGAAGTCCGAGGCTGAAAAGCTTGCCGCTCTCATGGAGAAGATCGGACGTGCTGCCGGAAAACGCTGCAAGGCTGATGTCACGGATATGAATACCCCGCTCGGCAAAAATATCGGCAACGCCCTCGAGGTCGCAGAGGCTATCGAGGTGCTTCGCGGCGAAAACAAGGGCACACTCTATGATATCTGCCTTGACCTGACCGCGGATATGCTCAGCCTCGCGGAAAAGGGCAGCTTCGATGAGTGCCGCGCTATGGCTGAGGAAGCCATTTGCTCAGGCAGAGCTCTCGAAGTTTTCAGGAGGACTATCGAGCTGCAAGGCGGCGACCCAAGGGTTTGCGACGACATTTCGCTTCTTCCTCAGGCAAGATGCAGCTATGTAATCAGGGCTCCCTACGATATCGAGATAACCTCCGTCAACTGCGAGGAGATCGGAATGGTCTCCGTTCTGCTCGGCGCAGGAAGAATAGCCCGTGACGATTCTGTGGATATGTCGGCGGGACTTATCATGAACTGTACCGTTGGCGACAGACTTGCAGCCGGGGACACTATTATGACCCTGTATTCCTCGGTTTGCAGCGATTTTTCCGAGGCTGCGCTCCGTGCTCTCAACTCCCTCGGCAAGCGGCGTACCGACCGCATAGTTTCGGGTGACAGGTGATTATCAGTAAGTTGTTGCGAACGGCAGCTTCGACGTCCCGCCGGCAGAAGTGAATAGCTGCGGTGTCTGCTTCGCGGACGGATTTTAAGTTCAGCGCCGCTGCTGGCTTGACGGAACGGAAAAATTATGATAAAATATATCAGGAAGGATACTGCGCCCGGTGCGGCACAGATCATAGAAGGAGGTTCTTAACAATGGGATTCATGGACTCAGTAAAGGGACTGGCTGAAAAAGTCGGAAATACCGTCGAAAAGGGCGCTAAGAGCGTTTCGGACAGCTCCAAGAAAATGGCTGAAAAGTCTAAGGTGAAGCGCGAGATCGCTTCTCTTGAAAATGAGATAAGAAACGCTTACTACGAAATAGGAGTAAGGTATGTCGAGCTCAACTCTGCCGCTCCCGGCGAGGAGTATACAGAGGATATCGACCTCATCAAGGCTGACACTGAACGCCTTGAGAAGTTCAGACAGCTGCTTGCCTCAATGGAAGATAAGCCCAGATGCACCGGCTGCGGAGCCACTCTGAACAAGAATCAGAAGTTCTGCGACAAGTGCGGTACTAAGGTAGAAAAACCTGAGGCACCGATAATCGAAGGCTTCAATGACCAGAAGCCAGAGGAGACCGAAGCTGAAAAGACTGCGGAGGCTGCCGCTCCGGCAGAACAGGTTTGCCCCAAGTGCGGCGAGCCGGTCGATGCGGACCAGCGCTTCTGTGAAAAATGCGGCGAAAGCCTCACATAACTAAAGAGGGACGGAAACGTCCCCCTTTTTTTTGCAGGTCGTGAATCTTCATAATTGAGGCAGCTTCCTGCTTCATGGGCGGATGATATGCGTCCTGTGCGCTCAGAATGTATAATCACACGGCTGCGGGGAAAAATACGGCTGAGGTGATGAATTTGAACGGAAGATCAGCGCTTATGCCATCGCTCAGCGCAAACCTTGAACGCATTGCTGATATGACGGGAGGCTCCTCCGACATACTCGTGAACCGCTTCACCGCCGGCGGTATCGGCTGTGCTCTTGTCTGCTGCGAGGGAATGATCTCGACCTCGGTCATTACTGAGCTCGTTTTCGAGCCTGTCACAAATATTGAACCGCAGGAAAACGCCGCTGCCCTGCTTGACTACATTGACCGGTATCTGCTCCTGTCAACTGACCGGCCGGTCGCAGATGACCTTGAAACTGCTCTGCTGCTTATACACTCCGGGTTTGCGGTGCTCTTTGCCGAGGGAGCTGTCCGGGCGCTGGGCTTCGGAGTGCAGGGCTTCGCCTCGCGCGGGGTGCAGGAGCCCTCCGGAGAGGGCAATATCATGGGCGCTCACGAGGGCTTCACAGAGACTATAAGGGCGTCTATGTCCCAGATACGCAGACGGCTGAAAACTCCCGAGCTCGTCATGGAAATGCTGAAAAAGGGCGAAAAAAGCCACACCGACCTCTGCCTTTGCTACATGAAGGACCGCGTTCCGGAGGAGCTGCTGAAACGCATAAAAAACTCCCTCGGCAGGATAAACACCGAGGCTGTCCTCACGACCGGATATATCCGTCCCTTCGTCGAAAGCGGCAGATTCGAGATATTCAGTTCTACCGGCGTGACTGAGCGTCCGGACGTCCTCTGCTCGAAGCTTATCGAGGGACGGGTCGCGCTGCTTGTTGACGGAGTTCCATTCGCGGTAGT